>CACYCG010000200.1 GCA_902772855.1 uncultured Ruminococcus sp. | reverse complement strand
GATATTGACAAGCTGCTGGAAATCGCCCTTCAGTTCGAGCGTTCCGGCGGAAAGCACATTGTAGCCGCCCTGTCCCCAGGTGGTCTGAGTGACCAATGTGCCGCCAACGGTCAGTTTGCCGGCGTCATCGGTCATTTGCAGGCAGCTGGTGGCATCTCCGTACACCGCTGCGCCCGTAACATCCATCGAAACCGTTTGCAGACGGTAATCGCCGTCAATGCGGACCTGACCGGCCTGTACATACAATTTGCCGGAGGGATGCAGACAATTGCCTTTCACCGTCAGGCTGCCGGTGTTCGCCTCTACATTTCCGTTGATGGTCATATCATTTTTCACTGTCAGCGAATACGCTCCCAGCGACAGACCCCCGTACTGGTCAAACGAATTCAGCGTACAGTTCGCTCCCATCGAAGAAATGCGTCCTGACACATTCGCCTGTGACGTCGGAGTACCGGCCAGAATGTTGAATCCGCAGTAACTGGGATAATCAAACCGGATGCTTTGCGCTTTGCTTCCGGAGAAAATGACCTTATGCGTTCCGTAGCAGTGGAAGTTGTCAATACTGCCAACCTGCCGGAAATCGCCCTTGAGTTCGAGGGTACCGGCGGAAAGAACATTGTAGCCGCCCTGTCCCCAGGTAGTCTGGGTGACCATCGCGCCGGATACGATCAGTTTGCCGGCGTCATCGGTCATCTGAAGATAACTGTTGGCGCTGCCGTATACGGTGTGGCCGCTGTCATCGGTCCATACACGCTGCAGACGATAATCGCCGTACACCCGCACGGTGGCGTCTTCCACCGCCAGCTTTCCGGAGGGCTGGATATAATTCCCTGCCACCGTCAGCTTTCCGGCGCTTCCTTTCACGGAACCGGTCTGGGTGAAGTTTTTCTTCACGGTCAGAGTATAGCCGTTCAGATCCAGACTGCCGTACTGCGAGAAGTTCTGCACCGTTACGTTGGCCGTCAGTTTGGTGATACGTCCCGATTGGATCTCCACGAGCGGATTCGTGGAAGCCCCGACCGTATAGAATCCGTTGGAATCGTTTTCAAAATATACGGTCTGCGTTTCGGTGCCGGTGAACAGCACCTGATGACTTCCATAGCCATTGAAGCATTTTTCCTGCCCCTTCTGGGTAAAATCGCCTTTCAGCTCGAGCGTTCCGGCATAAAAAGTATTGTAGCCGCTCTCTCCTCGGGAACTCCAATCGAGATAGTCTCCGCCAACGCAGAAATAGCCTTCTTCCTCTGTCATCTGCACATAGCCCGGGGAGGCCGCCGGAGTGACTTCACCGGTTTCTGAATTTGTCTGTGCAGAAACGAGTTTATAATCCTCGTCTACGTCCAGACGGCCCTGATTGATGTTCAGTTTGCCTTTGGTGTGATAGACAGTTCCGTGAACGATCATAGTGCCCGTTCCGCAGTCAAGATTGCCCGCCAGATACACGTCGCCGTTGACGACCAAATTGTGATTTTCAAGTGACAGACCGCTCGAAATGATCAGATCCCGATTGATCACAAGACTGTCTTCCAGCGATCCCTCCAGATCATACGGCTGTTCGTTTTCTCCTTGTGCCCAGACAGCAAGAGGAGACATCGACAGAACCATAGCGGACGTGAGTGCCCAAGATAGTAGTTTTCTTTTTTTCATATGCGATCACCTGCTTTTCTGAATTTGAGAACACTATCCTATCTACTATCATACCATATTGCTCTCCTGATTAAAATTGACAAACCATCCTAAATAATATCTCTTTTTTTCAACGATATGCACAAGCAGCAGCAGCTATTGTGCAAAATAGCTTTCTTTGCAAGTATGCACGGCTGCCGATTCAGAAAAAAACGTCTTTCCTTCTCTGAAAGTGCCGTGAGATGATTGATTTTTAGGGGCCGATATGCTATACTATGGAAGCTGACAAACAAAACCAGTCGAAACAATGGAGGTACCCTTACATGAAGAATAAAAAAGCTATCATCGCTCTTTCTTTGCTGCTGGCTGTGGGGCTGACAGCGGGATGCAGTCAGTCTCCCTCCCCTGCCGCTTCCACCCCCGCCACTTCTCAGAATAGTCAGAAAGACGCTTCCTCTGCCGCTTCCACAGAAGAAAGCAAGGAATCGTCCGCACCCGAATCTTCTGAGGAATCCTCGGAGGAAGAAGGCTCCATTCCGGAGATTTCCGATCCGACCCCGGATAACGAAGGAGAGATCGTGGAAGGCGTTTTCATTTATAATCATGTGGCCTATGAGCAGTTTTACGGCGGAGAGGAAATGGCGAAGAATTACGCCGAAACGCTTTCCTACGTCGCCAAGAATCTCGGTAGCGGCGTGAAAGTGTATAATGTGCTGGTCCCCACCCATGTGGCGGTGGATCTTCCCGCTAAATTCAATGATCGCTGGGCGCCGGAAGACGTCTACATTGACACGGTGTTCAAATCCTTTACCGAATCCATCGTTTCGGTCAATGCGATGCCCCGCATCCTGCAGCACCGGAATGAATACCTCTACTTCAGCACCGACCACCACTGGACCGCTACGGGCGCCTATTATGCCTACCTCGATTTTACGAAGGCCGCCGGCGTGGACGCTGTGAAGCTGGGCGATTTGACGGAGCAGAAGATCGACGGCTACAACGGCTCTTTAGCGAACCTCACCGGCCTGACCGACCTGAAAACCGATTCTGTCACCTATTATACCAGCGATAAGGACGTTACCTGCGTGAAATATGACGGGGACGGCACCAACCCCACCGAAACCATGCTGATCCACTCCTATGCGGAAGGCTCCAATGCCTACGGCGTATTCCTTGGCGGGGACTGCCCTATTATGGTGTCGAAAAACGCCAAGGGCAACGGCAAAAAAATCGCTGTGGTCAAAGAATCCTACGGAAACGCCTTCTGCCCCTTTATGGCCTATACCTACAGTGAAGTGCATATGATCGACTTCCGCTATGTCGACATAGATCTGGGAACCTACCTGAAGGAAAACGGCATTGACGAAGTGGTCTTTATCAATAACGTCATGGCGTCCGCCACCGGTGTGCGCTGCGAAGAAATGAGGAGACTGGTCAAGGGCGGTGCGGAGGAGCCTTCGGAGGACGAAACCCCCTCCGGAGAACCGTTCGTTGACGATGAAGAAGACGCTGCACATGACTATGAACCTGATCTGTCTCAGGAAGAAGCCCCGGATGCAAGCGATGATTGGGACGACGACGATGACGATGACGATTGGGACGATGATGACGGCGATGACGATTGGGACGATGATGACGAATAAGTTCCCCCCTTCCCCGTTCAGACTATAAAAATAAACAGACGGCCCGGGTTCTGGGTCGTCTGTTTTTGTCTTTTGCAAAGCGCTGCCAGTCTATGAAAAGGCCCCGGCGAAGCTTTGCTCTCCTTTGCAAAAAAAATAAGTGGAAGTTTTTTGAAAGGGGGCCGGAGGAGAACCTTTTTTTCAAAAAAGGTTTCCCCCGGCGCTTCCCCGGGCGGCGGGGTTATTTGTTGACGGCAGAGGTGTGCTTTTCCCGCAGGTAGGTGGATTCTAAGTCTGCTAAATGCAGCTTGACCGCCAGCGGGTATTTTTCCCATGCATTGGAGATGGCGAAACTCCCCCCTTTGGCGGCTTCGTCAAACCCGCCCATATGCCAGCGGATGGCGATCGCTTCTGCCGGTTTCAGCCGCATGAACCGCTCAATGAGAAACACTGATTTCTCTCCGTGCCCGAAGGGAAAAGCGTCTTCGACGGTATAATACGGTTTCTTTTCCCAGGCGCCGGTCTCCTCGTTTTTGACGTTGCGGGAGGAGACCTTGTAAAACTGCGCCTTGCATAAGTCATGCAGGAGGGCACAAATGGCAAAGCTCTCCGGCTGGTCTTTGCCTTCTTCAAAATGCTTTTCCATCATGACCTGATACACATTGACACTGTGCAGCACCAGCCCGCCTTCGCAGGCGCCGTGAAAGCGGGTGCTGGCCGGAGCGGTGAAAAAGTCGGTGGTCTGCATCCAATCCAGCAATTTCTGAGAACCCTCCCGCTGGATCTTTTCTTGGAAGATCCGCATAAACTCTTCTTTATAATTCATCGTCTTCCTCCCCCCCCGGTCATGCCAGTCGTTCGTCATAATGGGCACGCTCGCCGCCAATATATTTCGGTCTGGTGCGGGCGGCAGTGATATGCGCCTGCCCGATCATGGTGTGTGTCAGGTGCAGCGGGACGGCGACCTCCTTCAGGTGCATCCCGATCAGCACCCCGCCAATGTCCATTCCCGCATCCGCCCGGATATGCTCCACGGCTGCTGCGTGGGGGATCGTCTGATAGGCGATCGTGGCAAACGAGCCGCCCGCTTTCGGCTGCGGCACCACGTTCACCACTTCCTGCCCCTGCCGCATGGCCGCTTCCTCCGGAAGAATGATGGCCCGGTTCAAATGCTCACAGCATTGGGCCGCTAAATAAACCCCTCTCTCCCTGAGCATTGGATAAATGACGTCAAACAGCACCTGCGCCGCTTCGGGGCTGGAGGCGGTGCCGTAACTCTGGCCGAACACCGTGCTGGAGGAACAGCCTACCACAAATAGGGAGCCCGGTTTCGGATCTGTCAGGGAAAGAATCTCCTCCATGACAAGACGAGTCTGCTCTCGAATCTCTTCAAACATATTTTCCTATCTCCCTTCAGACTGAAAAATCAGGCATCCCCTTCGCAGAGATGCCTGATCTGATGTCCGATTACTCTTCTTCCGGTTCCTCGACAACAGCCTGCTTCATGGAAAGGCTGATGCGCTTCTTTTCAAAGTCGATTCCAATCACTTTGACCGTTACCGTCTGACCAACCTTGAGCACGTCATCCGGCTTTTCCACTCTCTCGTTCGAGATCTGGGAAACGTGGATAAGACCTTCCACGCCAATATCCAGTCTGGCAAAAGCGCCGAACGGAGTGAGGTTGGTGATGACAGCCTGGCAGATCGTTCCTTCCGGATACTCATTCTGCAGACGGTTCCACGGGTTGTCCTCTTCCTTCTTGTAGCCCAGAGAAATCTTCCCTTTTTCCTGATCGAGCGCTTTGATGTACACTTCGATGGTATCGCCCTCGCTGACAACATCAGCCGGGCTTTTGATCTTGGTCCAGGACAGCTCGGTTTTATGTACCATTCCGTCAATGCCGCCGATGTCTACGAAAGCACCGTAGGGAGCGATGGATTTGACCACGCCGGTGTAGACTTTTCCGACTTCGGCCGTCTCCCAGAAGGCCGCTTCCTTCTTCTTGCGCTCGGCGCGGAGCACCTCACGGATAGAGCCGACCGCTCTCTTGCGGTTCATTTTGGAAGTGACCTCAATGATCTTGAAATCGACTTCTTTCTTCAGCAGATCGTCCAGCGGGTCGTTTCTGGAAGCGGTCGCCTGAGAAGCAGGGATGAACACCCGCATTCCTTTGGTGACGACCAGCACGCCGCCCTTGACCACATCGGAAACCACGCCGTGCAGCACGGTTCCCTGCTCAAAGGCTTCCACGATCTCATCCCAGCCCTTCTGAGCATCGAGGAGCTTTTTGGAGAGAAGGAGTGTGCCTTCCTGATCGTTGGTCTTCATGATGATGGCGTCAAACTCATCGCCGACTTTCACCAGTTCTTCCGGCTTTGCGTTCGGGTCTGCGGAAAGCTGATCGAGCGGTATGATACCGGTCTGTTTTCTGCCGACAACCTCAAGTTGCACTTCAGTAGGTGTTACATTAACAACAACACCGTGTACCCTTCCGCTTGTATTCAAATTTTTGAGCGATTCCTCCAGGAGATCCTCAAAGTTCTCAGCTTTGCCTTCTTCAGGATTTCTGATTTCTTCTGACATGGTAGCAAGTACCTCCTTTATAATGCTTGCCGGCGTCGATGCACCGGCTGTAATACCACTCCGTTTTGCCTTCTTCAAAGCCTCTGTCGGCAGCTCCTGCGCTGTTTCGATCAGATACGTTTCCTGACAGCGCTGAGAGCAGATACTGTACAGCTTATTGGTGTTGGAGCTGTGACGGCCGCCAATCACCAGCATAAAATCAGATCGGGAAGCAAGCTGCGCCGCTTCCGACTGACGATCGGACGTAGCACTACATATTGTATTGAATATTTTACCATTCGAACAGAGATTTTGCAAGTGTTTTAAGCAATTTTTCCATTCTTTTATGTCAAATGTTGTTTGAGCCACCACGCAAACCGGCTTTTGAGGCAGTTCGGGATGCTCCTGAAAAAGTCGGAGAACATCTTCACTGCCGGAAAACGTGTACACTTCCCCTTCACAATGACCAATGATCCCCTGCACCTCCGGGTGCTGCTCGTCCCCGGCAATCAGGATCACTTCCCCCAGGGCGGAATGCTCGGCCACGATCTTATGAATTTTCAGAACAAACGGGCAGGTAGCGTTGCGGCAGTCAAGGCCGAGCGCTTCGATCCGGTCTGTCACGGCGCGGGGAACTCCGTGGGAGCGGATCACCAGCGTGGCCCCTTCCGAAACGTCTTCCGGGCGCTGTGCAATACGGACCCCCCGGTCGGACAGTTCCTGCACCATCTGAGGGTTGTGAATAATGGGGCCGAGCGTGTACACGCTTTTTCCTTCCGCCAGCAGTTCCTCCACTAACTGGACCGCCCGGCTGACTCCAAAGCAAAAACCCGCCGTTTTCGCTACGGTAATGCTCATGCGCTCTCCCCCTCGGCTGCGGCGGTGGAAGTTTCCGGCAACGCCCAGGGGCAATCCCGCTCACGCAGTTTTTTGATCTCATCCATGATCTTTCTGGAAGCGCTCCGGTAACATTCGGGGCTTCCCTCCCGGTCAAGCCCCAGTTCTTCGGGCGTCATCGGGGTCCCCCAGGAGATGGTCACCTGCTGGAAAAGGCGGATCTTTTTCTTTTTCGGAGTGATGCACACCGGAATCACCGGCACCTTCATTTGCTGTGCGATAATGGCGGCGCCGGATTTCGGGCGGAGGAATTCGCCGGTTTTGGAACGGGTCCCTTCAATAAAAATGCCCAGAAGTCTGCCTTCCTCGATCACCTTTTCTGCTTCCTGAATAGCCTTTCCGTCTCCGGCTCCCCGCTGCACGGGGAAGGCGCCAAGCTGACGGATCAGCCATCCGAGCAGAGGGTTTTTGAACAATTCCGCTTTTGCCATATAATTGATGGGCCGCCGCTGCGTCAATGCGAGCAGGACCGGATCAAAATTGGAGAGATGATTGCAGCAGACAATACACCCACGCTCCGGCAGTTCGATCTTATTTCCCCTTGTGCGATAGAAAAAAAGCAGTTTCATCAGCGGGAGCAGCAGGATCCTCCCGACAACAAACCATATCTTTTGTTTCATGCCAATGTCTCCTTTATAATGGTTTCGATCCGCTCGGCAGATTCCTCCAATGTCCATTCGGTCGTATCCACCAGCACCGCATCCGGCGCCGGTTTCAGAGGAGCGGTTTCCCGGTGGGAATCGTCATAATCCCTCTGCCGGATGTCCGACAGGATCGCCTCATAGGAACAGGCGATCCCCTTTTCCGTTAGCTGCCGCTCCCGCCGTGCGGCTCTGGCTTCGGGGGAAGCGGTGAGAAAAATCTTGACCTGCGCCTGCGGCAGCACTACCGTGCCGATATCCCGGCCGTCCATAATGACGTTATGCTCCCGGGCAAAATCGCGCTGAAGATCGAGCAGAAACCGGCGCACCTCCGGAATGGCCGATACCCGGGACGCCATCATCGAAACGGCTTCGGTGCGGATCTGGTCGGACACATCTTCCCCATTCATCAGCACCCGCTGCTCTCCTTCGATAAACTCCAGGCTGACTTTTATTTCCGGAAGCAGCGCCGTTACGGTCTCTGCATCCCTTCCGTTCACACCGAGCCGCAGGCAGCACAGACCGATGGCCCGGTACAAGGCTCCGGTATCCATATAAATATACCCCATTTTCTTTGCGATCATACGAGCGATCGTGCTTTTTCCCGCTCCGGCAGGACCGTCAATTGCCACTGAAATCATTCCAGACACCACCATATACAGATTTTTAGAAACCTTTCCCATTATACCAGCTTTTTTCAGAAAAGTAAAGGCAGCGTGACGCTGCACCCGGGTCTGGGGGAGTGCCCCCAGACCCCCCTTCCGGGGCTTACAGTCAACGGGAACGCCAAAAGTCTTGCAAAGGAAAGCAAAGTTTCGCTCAAGCCTTTTCAAAGGCTTGCAGAGTCCAGAGACAGCGTCTCTGGTCGCGCTCCGCAG
>CACYCG010000199.1 GCA_902772855.1 uncultured Ruminococcus sp. | reverse complement strand
GACGGAAACTTTGCTTTCCTTTGCAAGACTTTTAGCGTCTTCATCAGGTGCAAGCCCCGGAAGGGGGTCCGGGGGAGAATCCCCCGGATATGGGTCCAGCGTCACGCTGGCGCTGCTGCCTGGTTGACAGGGGGGAGAAAAAAGAGTATGATGAAGCTGTCCCTTTTTGAGGGGATTTGTATTTTTATCGACCGAAAGGATGACAGGAACATGAAACATTGGGGTTATGAAGCGGTGTTTTATCAGATCTACCCGCTCGGGCTGTGCGGGGCACCGTTTGAAAATGATGGCGTGCAGGAGCATCGGATCCTGAAAGTGCTGGATTGGGTAGACCATATTGTCGGATTAGGCTGCAGCGCTGTGTATTTTTCTCCGGTTTTTGAATCGGATACCCACGGATATAATACCAGAGATTTCTGCAAAATCGACTGCCGTCTTGGCACGAATGAAGATTTCAAGCAGGTTTGCGACGCCCTTCACGCCAAAGGAATCCGGGTGGTGCTGGATGGCGTGTTCAACCATGTCGGGCGGGGCTTCCCGCAGTTCCGGGACGTTTGCGAGAAAAAATGGGACTCTCCCTATAAAGACTGGTTCCATATCAACTTTGACGGCGACAGCGCCTATCACGACGGCCTTTGGTATGAAGGCTGGGAAGGCCATTATGATCTGGTCAAGCTGAACCTGAAAAACCCGGCGGTTGTTGACTATCTGCTTGGCGCCGTGAAGTTCTGGGTGGACACCTTCGGCATTGACGGGATCCGCCTTGACGTGGCCTATTCGCTCGATTTCGATTTTCTCAAACGCCTTCGCAGCTTCACGAACGGCCTGAAAGAGGATTTCTTCCTCATCGGAGAGCTGCTCCACGGGGATTATTCCCGCTGGGTCAATGCGGATATGCTCCATTCCGCCACCAACTACGAATGCTACAAGGGACTTTTTTCCAGCTTTAATTCGATGAATATGTTTGAGATCTGCCACTCCTTAAAAAACCGCTTCGGCCCGGAGCCGTGGTGTCAGTATAAAGGAATGCACCTTCTGTGCTTTGCGGATAACCACGACGTGTCCCGTCTGGCTTCGATCCTGACGAATCCGGCCCATGTGCCGCTGGCCTATACGCTCCTGTTCGGAATGCCCGGAATTCCCTGTATTTACTACGGCAGCGAATGGGGGACCAAGGCCGACAAAAGCCAGGGCGACCCGGCGCTGAGACCTGCCTTTGAAGCCCCGCAGGAAAATGAACTCACCGAACATATCCGCCGCCTGGCCAAAGCGCACCGGGAAAGCAAAGCGCTTTGCTACGGCGATATCAAGATTCCCGTGCTGACCAACAAGCAGTGCATTCTGCAGCGTGATTTTGACGGCGAGCGGGTGTTTGTTGCCATCAACGCAGACGACCAGCCGTTCACAGCGCATTTCGATGCCGGCTACGGGCTGGCGGACGACCTTGTGACCGGCGGCGTGCACGATTTCGGCGGCGGCAGCCAACTGGAGCCGCTGAGCAGTCACATCTGGCGCTGCAAATAACCCCCCGCTCATTGACGAAAGGAGTTCCTTCAATGAAAAAGAAGCATCCGAAAAGAAATTATGTTCTGGCAGCGATGATGGCGGCGCTGGGCTGCGGAGTGACCATGTTCCTGCATATTCCCACCCATCAGGGGTATATTCATGTGGGCGATGCGGTGTTCTTTTTGGCGGCAGTGCTTCTGCCCGGCCCCTATGCGGCGGCGGCAGCGGCCATCGGCGGCGGTCTTTCCGACCTGCTCTCCGGCTACCCCCTGTGGATCCTGCCGACGATGCTCATCAAAGCCGGCTCCACCCTGGCCTTCACCTCCCGCAAAGAAACCTGCCTGCATTCCCGCAACTGGCTGGCGCTGGGGCTGGCGGGGGTCTGGTGCGTGGGCGGCTATTTTGCCGCCGGCATCCTGCTGGCCATGTTTTCCGGCGCACAGGGTGCGGCGGCCCTTGCGGCGGCGGCCGCCGATATACCGGGAAACTGCGTGCAAACCCTGGCAAGCAGCCTCCTGTTTGTGGCTGTGGCGTTTTCCCTTGACCGCACCGGTATGAAAAAACGCCTGACTCTCCACGCCAATTGACATTCGCCGAACCGGGGATAACTCTTTTTAGAAAAAGGGTTATCCCCGGTCTCTTTCCTGAAAACCTGCCATTCAAGAAAGAGGAGCGGCTCCGGAAAACCTGTCATAGAACAGCATTATTATCTTTTCAGTTTTCCCCCTTCCGTTCAAAGTCGACGTTTCCCCTCATTCCGAAAAAAGCGGGTGGAATCCTTGACGCACTCCGGAAAGAGCCTTATAATGTAAATGAGCTATTGTTTTCCCCAAAAACAAACACAGGAGGTATGCCACATGAAACAGAAAACAACCCTTTTCAGGCGCATGGCAGCAGGGGTGCTGTCGGCTGTGCTGGTGCTGGGCGCTTTTGCCGCTGCACCGCTGCTCCCGGACAGCCCGTTCTCCCTCTCAGCGCAGGCGGCGGCGACAGAGGACGGGCAATTTGAATATTCGGTCGAAAGCGGACAAGTGACGATTACAAAGTACAAAGGGGACGGAGAAAATGTCACCATTCCCTCTGCCATCGACGGCCAGCCAGTAACGGTTATCGGCGACTCTGCGTTTTCCGAGTGCATAAGCCTTACTTCCGTTACGATTCCGGCCAGCGTGAAAACCATCAGCGAGTATTCGTTTTATAACTGCACGAGCCTGACCTCTGTCACCATCCCGAACGGGGTGATGAGCATCGGCTGGGCTGCGTTTTCCGATTGCACGAGCCTGCCCTCCGTCACCATCCCGGCCAGCGTGACAAGCATCGACCAATGGGCGTTTGCCAACTGCACCAGTATGACTTCTATTCAAGTCGATTCGTCAAACAAGAAGTATGCTTCTCAGGATGGAGTTTTGCTCAATAAAGAGAAAACAGAATTGCTTGCTTGTCCGTGCGGGAAGAATGGGGCGTATACGATTCCAAACAGTGTGACGACTATCAGTACTTCTGCGTTTTACTACTGCTCCGGGCTGACCTCCGTCACCATCCCGG
>CACYCG010000198.1 GCA_902772855.1 uncultured Ruminococcus sp. | reverse complement strand
GCTGCTGGGTTGAAAAGCGGTTGATTTTGTCGGGCGTTTGGAATATAATAAAACCATCTGACTTTATTGGAGAGAGGAAATGATTTTGTGGAATCAGCAGTTCAACGGTTTTTGACTTCTTTGCAGGGAAAAACGATCGCTCTTTGCGGCATCGGGGGGAGCAACCTTCCGCTCATCCGGCTGTTTGCCGGGTATGGGGCGAAGGTGCTGGCCTGCGACAAGCGGGACAGGGAGGCGCTCGGAGAGAATGCCGTGCTGGCAGAACAGGCCGGGGCGCAGCTCAGGCTGGGGGACGGGTATCTCGAAAACCTTTCGGCGGACATCATCTTCCGCACGCCGGGCATGAAATACACCATGCCCGAGCTGACAGAGGCCCGCTCGCACGGCGTGGCCGTGACCAGCGAAATGGAGATATTTTTCGATCTGTGCCCCTGTCCGATCATCGCCGTCACCGGAAGTGACGGAAAAACGACCACGACCACCATCATTTCCGAATTCCTGAAGGCCTCCGGCTTCCGGGTGCATCTCGGCGGCAATATCGGGCGCCCGCTGCTTCCGGACATTGAAAGCATCCGGCCGGAAGACGTAGCGGTGGTGGAGCTGTCCAGTTTCCAGCTCATTTCCATGCGGAAAAGCCCGGACGTGGCCGTTGTCACCAACGTAGCGCCTAACCATCTTGATGTGCATAAGGATATGCAGGAATACATTGACGCCAAGAAAAACCTTGTTCTGCACCAGAACGCCTTCGGCAAAGCAGTGCTGAATCTGGATAATGCGATTGCCCTCTCGTTTGCCGATTGCCTGCGGGGGGAGGGGCGGTTTTTCTCCCGCAGACAGAAATGCACGAACGGAGCCTATCTGCGGGAAGACGGCAGGATCGTGTACGCTTCTTTCGGAGAGGAAACCGACATCATGCCCGCCTGCGACATCAAGATTCCCGGCCTGCATAATATTGAAAACTATTTGGCGGCCATTTCCGCTGTGTGGGGAATGGTGCCGGTGGAGACCATTCGTCAGGTCGCATCCACCTTTGGCGGGGTGGAGCACCGGGCGGAACTGGTGCGGGAGCTTCACGGGGTGCGCTACTATAATGATGCCATCGGCACCAGCCCCACCCGCACCGTCAAAGGGATGCTGTCGCTGTTCGACCAGAAGATCATTCTCATCGCCGGCGGCTATGATAAGAAAATTCCCTATGACGAAATGGGAGAAGTGCTTCCCGATACCGTGAAACTGCTGATCCTCATGGGAGCCACCGCCGATAAAATCGAAGCCGCCGCCAAAGCCTCCTCTCATTACCGGGAAGGCTGCCCCCGGATCCTTCGGGTCAGCTCGATGGAAGAGGCCGTGGCGGCAGCCCGGAAAGAAGCTCAGCCCGGGGACATCGTCGCTATGTCGCCGGCCAGCGCCAGCTTTGATATGTATAAAAACTTTGCCGAAAAAGGGCTTCACTTCAAGCGACTGGTGCAGGAATTGGAGTGATCAGCGGCAAAAGGAGGACATGAAATGGACATGATGGAAATACTGAGGCGGCTTTCGGCAGAAGAAGGCGTTTCCGGGGAAGAAAAAGCGCTGCTGCCGGTGCTGCGGGAGCTGCTGCCCGGGATGCCGCTCAGGGTCCTTCCGGGGGGCAGCATGGTGCTGTCTATGGGGCCAAAGCAGGCAAAGCGCCATGTGATGGTGGATGCCCACATCGACCGCATTGGGCTGATCGTCACCTGGGTGGATCCGCAGGGCTTTCTGAAAGCCGAACCCGTGGGCGGGGTGGATCTGAGAAGTCTTCCCGGCAGTGCGGTGCGCGTTCGCACGGCAGCAGGAGAAACGCTGCTGGGCGTTGTCTGCACCACGCCGCCGCATTTGGCCAAGGAAGAGGCGTCTCTTTCCAAGGATGCCATTTGGATCGACGCCGGGCTTTCCCCGGCAGAAGCGCACCGCCGCATTTCCCCCGGCGATATGGCTGTAGTGACCGGGTTTTTCCGGCCCCTGCTCTCCGGCAAAGCGGCGGTGGGAGGAGCCGATAACCGGGGCGGCTGCGCCGTGCTGGTGCGCTGCGCCCAGCTTCTCTCCGAGGAATGTCCGGAAGACTGCCGGGTGTCGCTGGTGTTTTCTTCGCAGGAGGAAACCAGCGAAAGCGGAGCGAAAACCGCCGCCTTTGCGCTGGAGCCGACCGAAGCGGTGGTGGTGGATGCCGGTTTTGGTTCTCAGGATGGAGTGCCGAAGGAAAAAAGCGCTCCGGTGGGCGGCGGTCTCATTTTCAGTATCGCCCCCGTGCTGTCCCGGGAACTGACGAATCAGCTCATCACCTTTGCAGAAAAACGAAAAGTCGGCGTGTTCTATGAAGTCAGCGGCCGCAGCACCGGAACGAATGCCGACGCCATCGCCGTCTCCCGGGGCGGGGTCCCCTGCGGGGTGGTCTCCTTCCCGGTGAAGAATATGCACACACAGGCGGAAATGCTGTCTGTGTCCGATTTGGAATCGGCCGCATGGGTGATCTGTGACTATATCAGAGAGGGGGGGTGCGCGTCATGCCTGAACATGAGCTGCTGAAAAAACTCTGCTTATCCTGCGGCATTTCCGGAGAAGAAGAGGAAGTGCGGGAGCTGATCCTCTCTGAGATCCGCCCGGCGGCGGAACGGTGGGAGATCGACCCGCTGGGGAACCTGATCGTTTTCAAAAAAGGGAGAAAAAGCCCCCGCCGCCGGTTGATGCTGTGCGCCCATATGGACGAGGTGGGGATGATCGTAACGTACATTACCCCGGAGGGACTGCTGAAATTCGACTGCGTAGGCGGCATACATAACAGCGCCCTTTTTGCCAGACAGGTGCTGGTGGGGAAAAATCGTGTTCCCGGAGTGGTGTGCGCCAAGCCGGTCCATGTGGCGCAGGGGGACGAGCGCAAAAAATGTCCTTCGGCCAAAGACCTGACCATCGACATCGGCGCTTCCACAGCGGAAGAAGCCGGAGCAGTGGTTTCGGTGGGGGATGCCGTGTATTTTGATGCCCCTTACGAAGAAAAAGGCGGCTTTGTGATCGGCAAAGCCATTGACGACCGGCTGGGCTGTGCGGTTTTGATTGCCATGCTGCAGCGGGAGCAGCCCTATGACATGACCTATGTGTTCACCGTGCGGGAAGAGATCGGCCTGCAGGGAGCGGCGGCCGCCGCTTTTACGGTGGCGCCGGATGATGCCATCATCGTGGAATCCACCACCGCCGCCGATACCCCGTTTGCCGAAGGCGAACAGCAGGTGTGCCGGGTGGGGGAAGGTGCGGTGGTGTCGCTGATGGACCGTTCCACCATTTATGACCGGGAGTATTATGACCTTGCGATGAAAACCGCCGAGCGCATTGGGGTCAAAGCGCAGACCAAAACCATGATCGCCGGGGGCAACGACGCCGGTGCCGTTCACCGCTCCCGGGGCGGCGTGCGTACGGCGGCTGTTTCGGTGCCCTGCCGGTATCTGCACGGCTCTTCCTCGCTGATTGCCGTGTCGGATGCCGAAGCGGTGGCCGCTTTGACCGAAGCGCTGGCCGAGGCCGTGCTGAGCCGGGGGGAAGAGGAATGATCTGTTCTGTTCAGGGGCCGGAAGATCCCCGCTCCCGGGACCTGCTCATGCTTTGCACTGCCGGTCCCTGCGGGTGCCGGATCGCCTCGTATTTTGCGTGCTATCACCCGTTTCCGGAGTTGGCGCAGTTCTGGGTCTGCTATCAGGAGGACATTCCCCGCTGTGCGCTCTGCTCGGCGGGCGGGGTCCTGACCGTGACCGATACCCGTCCCGGCGGGGCGCTCGAAGAGGAACTGTCCGCTTTTTTTGATTTTCACGGCACGCCCGTTTTGCGGGAAGAGTTATCCTCCGGAGTGGTGTGGCACCAGACCGGAGAGACCCTGCGGCCGTTTCCCATCATGCGGTTGGAAGATCGGTCGGTTTCGGCGGCACGGTGTGCCCTTCCCGATGGCTTTCAGGCGCAGGAACCTGTCCGGCTGAAGGATGCATGGGAGCTGGTGCGGCGGTGCTTTGGAGAGGAAGCTCCGCCGCAGGAGGATTTTATCGGAGACCTTTCCCACCGGCAGCGCCGGGGAAGGGGGGCGATGGTGCTGCTGCAGACGAAAAACGGCGCGCCGGTTTCTTTTGCGGCGGCGGCCGCCATGACGGAAGAGGCCGCTCTGATCGGCTCTGTCTGCACCCATCCCGATTTCCGGAGAAAAGGAGTGGGCGGGTGCTGCGTGGCGCAGCTTCTGCAAACGCTGGCGGGGCACACGGTCTATCTGCTGCGAAAACCCGGCGAGCAGGAGGCGTTTTACCGCCGGCTGGGGTTTGAAAATCTGCCGCCGGCAAAGGACCTTCCGGCGGATCAAGGAGCACCGGACGAGTGAAACTGACGGAAAGAAACAGAAAGGGAGTGTTGGTATGTGGGAAGTGGAAGGCAGATTTTGGAAAGATGAAGAGCTGCTGAGGTATATCGAAAGCAATCCCTGCAAACTGCTGGTGATGTCCGGGCCGACCGCCTGCGGAAAGACAAACCTTGTCAAGCAGATCCGCTGCCAGAATCGGCATCTCCTGACATCGGAAACGTTCTGTGATTTCTATTATGCGCTGGCAGCCTGCTATCATATAAAGAATACTCCTTTCGATTTGTCGTTTATCAATCACGAGCTTTTAAGGAAGTACGGAGTTTATGATTGCCTGATCGTAGAGGATATAGACATGATGAGCTGCGGCAGGTATCTGATACAGGAGAAACTCATCGAGTTTATCAGCCGCTTCCTGTGTCAGTCCACAATGATTTTCACGGGGATGGACTGTTTCAGTTGGCCGTTATTCTGGGAATTGTACCGGGTAGACAAGGCAGTGTTCGTGACATACTGCGATATCATCAATGGAAGAATATGTGAGGAGAACACTCATGAAAGAAAAGTGGTTTGACATTTCTCCCCGCCTGCGGGCTATCGGGGAAGAAGCGATGGAGATGATCCGTCCGCAGCTGGCGGAGATCGAGCGCATCACACAGTACCAGCAGCTCAAAATGCTCAAAGCCTTTCAGCACGCTAACGTGAGCGAAAGCTGCTTTGCCCCGTCCACCGGCTATGGCTACGGCGACCGGGGGAGGGAAGTGCTTGATCGGATCTATGCGGAGATGCTCGACACGGAAGATGCCCTCGTGCGGCAGCATTTTGCCAGCGGCACGCATACCCTGACGGTGGCGCTGTTCGGAGTGCTCCGTCCGGGGGATACCATGCTGTGCGTGACCGGCACTCCCTACGATACCCTGCACGGGGTCATCGGACTGGGGAAGGAGAGCAGCGGTTCCCTGAAGGAATTCGGCATCCGCTATGAACAGGTCGATCTGCGAAAAGACGGCACCGTGGACCTCGAAGGCATCCGGCAGGCGCTCGGCGGAAAACCGAAAATGGTGTATATCCAGCGCTCCCGGGGGTATTCCCTGCGCCCGACCCTGACGAACCGGGAAATCCGGGAGATTGCCGAACTGACGCATTCCCTGTCCCCCGATACCATCGTCATGCTCGACAACTGCTACGGGGAATATGTGGAGATGGAAGCGCCCGGAAAATGGGTGGACCTGATGGCGGGTTCCCTCATCAAAAACCCCGGCGGCGGCATCGCTCCCACCGGCGGCTATATTGCCGGGCGGCATGATTTAGTGGAGGCCTGCTCCTATCGCCTCACCACTCCCGGCACGGGAAAGGAAATCGGCTGCACCCTCGGGCTGAACCGGGAGATGTTCCTGGGCACCTATTTAGCGCCGATGGTGACCGCCGAAGCCCTGAAAACAGCGGTGTTTGCGGCGGCGGCGGCGCAGCTTTCAGGCTTTGAAGCCAGCCCCCGGTTTGACGAGCCGAGGGGGGATATCATTCAGGCCATCCTGCTGGGGAACGAGGAGCGGCTGATCCGGTTTTGTCAGGGCATTCAGGCGGCTTCTCCGATCGACTCCTTCGTGGTGCCGGAGCCGTGGGATATGCCCGGCTACGACAGCAAGGTCATTATGGCGGCGGGAGCGTTTACGCTGGGGTCCTCCATTGAACTCTCCGCTGATGCCCCCCTGCGGGAGCCGTTTGCGGTCTGGATGCAGGGCTCTCTCTCCTTCGTCACCGGAAAGACGGCGATGCTGCAGGCGCTGTCGAGGGTTGAGGGATAGTCCTTTCGGCACACTTGCAGACAGGATCAGACAACAGGCACGGTGCCATCGGGCGCTGTGCCTGTTTTTTTGACAGGCGCCGGATAGTAAAAGTCGTTAAAAAAAATTAACAAAACTTTCAAAAACTATTGACATTTTGGAGAAAAGAGTTTATAATCACAAGTAGAGTGAACCGTGAAATGGTTCCTGATGAAATCATGGGAGAGGAGCGTGATCGTATGGAAAAGACTGC
>CACYCG010000197.1 GCA_902772855.1 uncultured Ruminococcus sp. | reverse complement strand
CGACGAAGAAACGCCGGGGAGCTGCCCGAGGAGAGGAACCTGCCCTTTATACGGAGAAGCTGCCCTTCAGAAAAACGAAAACCACAAAAACAACCTCAAACACGAGACCATTATTCATTATTCATTATTCATTATTCTTTGAGCTGGCGCAGCCAGCGTTTCTCCCCCTTCCGGGGCTTGCACCTGATGAAGAAAACGGCAGCTCCCGAAAACCAAAAGCACAAGAACAACTTCAAACACGAGATTATTATTCACTATTCAGTATTCTTTCAGCCGCTGAACGGCGGTGTTTCCGGCTATAGCACAGCATCAAAACCATTCCAACCGTCAGGCACAGGGCCGTGCTGACAAGCAGGACGGCCAGGTCATACGAAGAAGCCTTCAGTTCGGCAAGAGCGGCGGCCCTGGCATACGACAGGAGCAGGGCGCTGACGGGCAGGACCGTTTTTTCCAGCCCCGCCCGGAATAGCGAAGCCGCTATGACCGAACCGGTGGACTTCGTCACGGCTGTGGCAAAAACGCTCAGCCCGATCCCGTACAGGCACATCAGCCCCAGCGCCAGCCAGAAATCCTTTCCGTCCTCACGGGTGTAATAAGCGCCGGCGGCAATCAGCAGGCCATGCCAGCAGCCCCAGACGATCCCCGTCACCGGAAGCACGGCGGGCAGAGGGAGGAGCTTTTCGAGCTGCGGCGTCAGGTAGCCTCTCCAGCCAAACTCTTCTCCGAACCCGAACAAACAACCGGCAGCCGCCAGACAAACCGCATATAACATCGTTCCCCCGGCTTTTCCCCACGCAAGCGACTGAAAAATATCCCCGAGGCTCCCCGCCGGAAGACAGCACAGGGCCGCACAGAAAAACACGGCTATCGCACACAGCGGTGGAAGAAGGATCGCCGCTGCGTAAGAAAGGCGGACTCCTCTCAGGCGGAAGTCGATGAGCAGGTCTTTCCCTCCCTGGCGGGTGATCAGGCGGGTCAGCCCATTGGCAAGCGCCGGGCAAAGCATACAAAACGACACCAGCACCGGAAAGCCCTGCCCGCTGACGGCCCAGCCATACTGCGTAAAATACCATACCTGCAGCCCGAAAGAAAGACCAAACGCAAAGACCAGATACAGCAGGATCCGCACCAGCGTGATTTTTTTATTGGTCATACTGTTTTCCCCCTTTCAGATACAGCCGGCAGGAGATCCGGTAGGATACATAATACAGCACCAACACCGCCGCCGGAATGAACAGCAGGTATTCATTGGCTTCCAGTTTGAAATCCCGGAACCAGAACACAAGATTTTTGCCGTTTTCCTCGGAAGTGAAAAAGGAAATATCACCGAACAGCCCGTACACCACAGCTCCTAAAAAAACAGCAAGCACCAACAGAATGCGCACGCTGTTGCCGTTTTTGGAACCGAATGCCACCAAAAAGGGGGTCTCCACGCTTCTGATAAACAACTGTATCCAGATCAGCAGGGAGATCAGCGTCAGGATCCCGGTCATATCTTCCTGCAGGATCGCTCCGGATAAGGCGCCGAACAGATCACAAACGGAAAATACCGTTACGGTCATCAAAAAGCTCATCAGATATTTGGACCCGACCTGCAGCTTCACTCCCTCCGGCACGCAGGCGATCCAGGACTGCCATTTTTTCATTTCATCCGACGAAAACAGACTTCCTTCCATCATCTCCAGCATAAAAAAGACTATCAGAGAGGAAAACAAACTCAACATCTTGACCTGCCAGCCTTCCGTTTCCGGATCAAGACGGGCAGCCAGCACCGACCAGCCGGATAAGACCAGCAGACAGGGAACGATGAACAGCAGCATTTTTTTACGAATGATCAGATCTTTCAGCAGCAGGCCGGTCATTTGATTTCCCTCCTTTTCAGGAATTCCACACTCAGAAAATAGCCGCCCGTGAGTATCACCGCACTTCCGATCACTGCCGCCGGGATCAGCCAGCTCTGGGCCGCCATCAGTTCCTCCCGCAGCACGTCCAGCGGCGTACTGCCATCATTCAAATACATCTCCTCCAGTTTGTTGATCATCACCCCGGAGAAAACAAAGTACAGCAGGATGATCGGGATCATCATGATGATCTGTGCCTTTTCCTTATTTTCCACACCAACCGTCAGCAGGGACTGCAGAAGGGCCGCACTCAGGCAGAGCAGCCATATAATGCTCAGATTCCCGGCCCGGGACCAGGTGATGGATTCCCCGGATAATGCCGTCATCAGCCAGAGATAGCCAAAAGCTATCAGCAGCATCCCGCCGTATTCTAAAACGGTAAAGCAGATCTTCCCCCGAACATAGCGGCTTCTGTCGCCTGTTTCGGAGAAAAGGAACCGCATCCAGCCGCTGGTCATATCCAGCCCGATGGTTCCGGCCACATGATCCACTCCCATTAGAAACAGCACCAGCGGGGAAATGTAATAGAACAAAAACTGATTGGACAGCAGGCTTTGGCGGATCTCTTCATCCTTGGCTAAATTGCCATGCTCCATGCTGATCCTCACCAGCACAAACAGCAGCCCGATAAATAAAAACACGGCTGCGCTGAGGATCATATTCTTTTTCAGGAGAATGGAATCTTTCAGCAGCATTCCTTTCATGGCTTCCACTCCTTCTTTTCCCGGCGCACATAAAACAGCATCATTTCTTCTAAATTGGTCTTATCAAATACCAGACCGCTGTATTTCTTTTCGGCCTGCGTGCGGGAGCTGACCAGCATTTCCGCCCCGTACTCCGTCACCCGGGCACTGATGTAATCCTCCGGGGAAATGTCCTGAAATTCAGCAGCCTTGCAGCGCATAATGGCGTGCTGAGTGGTCAGCTCATCCTTATTCCCCGTCAGCAGGAGCTTCCCGTTATGAATAAAGGTGACATAATCGGCGATCTTGTCGAGGTCGGTGGTGATGTGGGAGGAAAGCAGGATTGAATGCTCCTCATCCTGCATATACTCTAAAAAAATATCCAAAATCTCATTTCGCACCACAGGGTCCAGTCCGGTGGTGGGTTCGTCCATGATCATCAGCCGGGCGTTATGGGAAAGGGCCGCAGCGATCTGCAGCTTCATTTTCATGCCTTTGGACAGGTCCCCCACCTTTCTTTTCTTCGGGAGGGAAAACCGCTCCAGATATTGATAGAACAAAGCCTCATCCCATTCCTCAAACAAATAGGAGAGCACCGTGGACAATTGGGCGGGGGTGAGGGAATCGTGGAAGGGGATTTCGTCAAACACAGCGGAAAGCTGCGCCTTCACTTCCCGTTCGTGTGTCCGGACGTCCTTCCCCAGCAAAGAGATGGAGCCTTCGTCATATCGGAGCAGATTCAGCATACACCGGATGCTGGTGGTCTTGCCGGAACCGTTCTGCCCGATAAAGCCCATGATCGACCCCTTCGGAACGGAAAAACTGACGTCGCCCAGTGTGAACCCGTCAAACCGCTTGGTCAGGTGCTGAACATCAATAGCGTTCTGATATGCTTCCATTTTCATTCTCCTTCATACAATATTTCCATCAGTTCCGTCAGTTCTTCCCGGCTGACACCGCAGCCCCTTGCTTTTTCGATCGCCTGCGTCAGCAGCGTTTCGATCTGGCGCAGGCCTTCTTCCCGCAGCAGTTCCCTGTTCTGCGCCCGTACAAAACTTCCCTTGCCGGTGAACGATTCGATAAACCCTTCCGCTTCCAATTCCTCATACGCCCGCTTGGTCGTGATGATGCTGATGCGAAGCTGCTGCGCCAGCGCCCGCATGGAAGGCAGCGGGTCCCCTTCTTTCAGCTCCCCCTGCAGGATCAGGTCCTTGATCTGCAGCTTGATCTGCTCGTAGATCGGTTCATTGGAAGCATTCGACAATAATATATCCATTAGCTTCCTCTCCTTCGTAAGTTGTATATATCATCTATATACATTATATATAATATATACGATTCTGTCAAGCACTTTTTCCGAAAAAAAGAAGGAACCGCAGGTATTCCCGCAGTTCCTTCTGGTGTTTTCAAAGCTGTTTATTTTTTGATCAGTTTTCCGTCTTCCGTAATAGTAATATGATCCCCGATGCCGATGTGCGGGGGCATATCGTCTTTTTCAATGGCAAAATAATGGTCTTCCTCATCGGAGCAGTAATAATACTGGCCGTCAAAGGACCGGATCAGCAAACGCTTCATGAAGGCACTTCCTTTCTGATAAGAGCGATCCCCAGTATGCACGGGGCATACCGGGGACGCAGAAACATTGGGAACAGAATCAGTACATTCCGCCCATAGAGGGATCGCCGGCCGGAGCAGCCGCAGCGGGCTCCTTGATGTCGGCCACCAGAGATTCGGTGGTGAGCACCATAGCGGCCACGGAAGCCGCATTCTGCAGAGCAGAACGAGTCACCTTGGTCGGATCGACAATGCCGCTTTCCATCATATCGACATATTCCTCTTTCAGAGCATCGAAGCCATACCCGGTCTTGCCGGAGGAAAGGATCTTATCCACGATGACGGAACCTTCCAGACCGGCGTTGGCAGCGATCTGGCGGACCGGCTCTTCGAGAGCCTTCAGAACGATGCGGGCACCGGTCTTTTCGTCGCCTTCAAGGGTCTCCACCAGAGCGGCCACAGCAGCAGCGGTGTTCAGCAGAGCGGTGCCGCCGCCGGCGACGATGCCTTCCTCGACAGCCGCCTTGGTAGCAGCCAAAGCGTCTTCAATGCGCAGTTTCTTTTCCT
>CACYCG010000196.1 GCA_902772855.1 uncultured Ruminococcus sp. | reverse complement strand
TCCCCTTGAAGCCCCGGCGGATCGCCGCCAGAATCTTCCGCTCCTGCTCGGTGCCGCCGTTTCGGTAAGACCCTTTCAGCATGGCGTCGATCTGCCCGTTCAGCTTGGAAAACCGAGGCGGAAACTTTTCTGCATTCCTCCTGCGGTACTCTTCCAGCGCCCGGAGCTGGAGTGCCTGCCACTGCTCCCACTCAAAGCCCCGCATGGTTTCCTCTGCCCGGTGCCGCTTCAGATTCCGCATCATAGATCCGATCAGTTCGTTTTCAATCGCTTCAAAGGCTGCGGATAAATCGTAAGGCATGGCTTACACCTCTGTAAACATTGGCTCCTGCATCGTCTCAACGCCCGTCTGAGCCTTGATTCGCTGCACCTCGACCTGTTTCCAGTCCTCGTCTTTGGTATCGCCGTACAGCTCGTCCACAGCGGCTTCCACGCTCATAATGCCCTGACTTCTGCCTTTGCCGACGGTTTCCACCTGCGATTCAAAGCTCGGATTAGCGTATTCTCCAAAGGCGACTTCGATTTCATCAAGGTCGATCTCCAAAAACCGCCCGCTTCCCTGCAATTCCCGGAGCTGCAGCGCGGCCGCCACTGCTTTCGGAAGAACCTCCTGCAAGGCGGTGACAATTCGATTGCGGGTGTAGAGAGTGGTTTTCTCCTTTTCCCGCTGGGCCTCGGCGTTTTCCAATTTCTTGGTATCAATGCCGAGGGTAGATGGAGAAATCACGCCCTGCAAGGCTATATCCAGCGCCGTAATGTAGGTGGACAGATAGCTTTCATAGGGAATATTCGGCTGCACCAGCTCCGGATGCTGGCCGCTGCCGCCCTCCGGCATACCGCCCTCCGAGCGGACAAAGGTGTTGTCAAACGGATTCGGCAGCAGATCGGCTCCGGTAAAGGGGTCTTTAGGGATATAATTCGGCGGCAGAAATTTGGTCGGGCGGGACTGCCGCAGGGCGTGCATCCACTGACTCCAGGCCTCGTCCAGTGCGTCATAGCTGTCGGTTTTGCCGTCAAAGATGGATTTTCCCCGCCCCGGAAACTGCCCGCTTCCGGAAAACATCAGCGGCACCGCCAACATGATCCGGTCATCAAAACGCACGTCCGTCAGCGCTGCGGTTTCCGGCAGGCTGTCAAGCGGCACCGGCTTTCCGTTTTGCGTCAGCTCATAGCGAACATAGCCGTACCCGTAGATCTCCCGCAGGAGAAACCGGCCGTTTTCGTATAACGTCCGGAAGATCACCTCGGTGATCCTGCCCCGCTTGATGGTATACTCCAAGCTGTCCCCACCAATAAACTCTATCATCGGCTCCGGAGAAACCGCCGGGTCAAAACTCAGCCGGAACGCTCCGTCCCCGACGATCAGCACCTCCGACACGGCCTTTTGGCAAAGTTCCTTCAAACGATTCTGCGTGAGTACCTGTTCCCATTGGTTCGTCAGAGGTTTCGGAACTTTCACATCGTACATATCTGCTATTACAACGGAGGCCAGCACATCCACCGTCAGCGCCGGAATACCTACATGGATCTTCCGGATCTCCATGCCCCGTGTCGGCACGGCCGCCCAGAAGCTGTCCTGCACGCCGTCCATTTGTTTATAAAGCTGTGCTAACTCCGAGGCGTTGCCACGGTACCAGATGCGGTTTTTCGCCGCATTGGATTCAAACGTCAATGATTCTAAAATCGTAATACCGGTTTCTTTTGCCGGTTCTATCCTCAGAAAACCTCTCATCGCATTTCGCACCCTATCCAGTAATGTCATGTTTCGCTCCTATCTGCGCCACAAAGGGGAGAAAGGCATATTGCACACTGTTGATCAGGTGGTCATGCCCGTCCTCCGGTTCGTTGTCCCTGTCCTCTTTCCAACTGTACAACTCCAGCTCGGCGATATACTGCTCACAATGGCAGAGGATCGCCATCTGATCCGCCGCCAGCCAGCCGAGCTGAAGATGGATCCTGTCGATGATCTTCATTTTCTTCCACGCCGCATTGAAAATATACACGCTTCCCTTTTCCCGCTTGTATTTTGCCAGCTCCGTAATGGTAGCCTGATCGGCGCTGTCAATGAATACGTTCCGAGCCAGCCCCCAGCGAGCCTGACATCGGTTCAGAAACTCCACAAAGCGCACAGCGGTATCACTGGGCGCCAGCGGCGTACGCAAAGAAGCATTGTTATACACCTGTTCCTCCAGCACCACAAGCCGTCCCCGGTCGGTGATGCCGATAAAGGACATGGCGATCGTGTCCGGGGATTGCTGGGAGTAGGCGGTATCCAGTCCGGCGGAATACTGCACGAAGGATTCCTTGGTTTGCCCCCGCTGCGGTGCCAAAGAGATCTTGCTCCGCAGCTCCCGCTCCGTCATCACATGACGGGAGCGCTCAAAGTTGCTGAACACCAGTCCGGTGGCTCTGCCCCGCAGACCGAGGATCTTATTTTTATAGAGCTTTGTCCCCTTGGGAACATTCCGCTTGATCTGATTGATCTTCTCCGGGGTCAGTCCGGCGTTATGGCAAAAAGAAAAGAACCAATGCACCCAGCCGGGCTTTGGTTCTTCGGTGAGCATATTCAAAATTTCTAAAGGCGTATCCTGCGCCCACTCCGGGAGCGGCCGGGAGCAGTTGACGTATTCCTTATAGACGGGCAGATTCGGGTCATCGGGGTTAAGGGTCGCTAACAGGTAATCGCAGCGCATGGACGCCTCCCGGACGTATTCCATATCGGCTATGTTTATTTCATCGATATACAAACAACCGTACTGCCCGCCCAGTGCCTTTTTCCAGCGGGCCTTGTTGTCGTACCCCAGCACATAAATAATCTTATCTCCCGCACCGGTGTGCAGCACGATATGCGGCAGGCTGTACGCTCCTTTTCCTCTGGCGTTGTACTCTGTCAGTATTCCGAAATCGTCTAAAATCCCCAGCTCCTTGTTGATGATATTCTTTTCGATCGTACCTAAATCCAGCCCGGAAAGGATATGGATCTTCTTCGGGCTTTCGGCACATTTGAGGATAAACTTGAAGATCCCGACCGTTGTTTTGCCCGCTGCGGTGGTTCCTTCTAAAAACTCGACCGGCGCCGGGCTTCTGAGAAACGCTTTGTATTTGGGCGACAAAATCAGTTCACTCATCGGACTTCATCTGCCTTACCAGCTCATCTAATTTGGAGGTTTCGGCGGTCAGGCTGCCGCTGACTTCCACCCGGGAAAGGTATTCTCCCGTCATTTTGTTCAGGGTATCCACTGCCCGGATCCGGTCGGCGGGTTCGTTTTCTTCGTCCCTTGCGATTTCAGACAGCATCACCTGCCTGTCCCGGGCGGACATAATGCGTTCGTCCTTCGCCTTTTCGGTCAGTTCCCGGATATAATCGGAAACGCCAACATTCTCCAACAATTCATAGGCTCGTCCGTTTGCGTAGTTCTCACTGTAGCCCGCCTTGACCGCACTCTGAGCGATATTGCCGCTCTGGGCATAGTATTCGGCAAATCGTTTTTGCCTGGGATTCAATTTCCCCACAACAGCACCTCCCCCCCGCAACGCACAAAAGCCGCCCCGCAGGACGGCTGAGTTTTAACTAACAACCAACAGCTAACCAACTAACAACCAACAAAACCGTTGTTGCGGCGGCGGAGCAGTTCTCCGGGGGAGGACCCTCCAGCCTCGCCGCCTGATTTCATGTTATTATTATAGCATATGGAAATGTGTTATTGTGTGTCAACATGGTTCTTCATAACGAGCTTTTCAAATTCCTGCAATGCCTTCCCATGAGCGTGGCGGATAACGTCATAGGAGTAGTTCATCTCCACGGCGATCACCTCCAGCCGCTTATACTCCACATAGCGTTTGTACAAAATCTGCATATACATCAGGTTCGGCACGGTCTGGATTTCCCCGATGATGCGGTTCTTCAAGTCGATATATGTATCAATCAGCGTGTCGATTTCATCTTCAAGCTGCATGATTTTTACAAGCGTCCGCACAAAGGGAGCCTCGTTGCTGCCGGAGGACTGCACCCGCTGCCCGCTGTGATCCACCCCGCACAGCCCCGCCGAGTGCCGCAAAGCGTCCCGCTCGGCGATACGCTGGGTGATCAGCACGTTCAGGCGATGAATCTGCAGTAAGTATTCCTTTGGTGTCATGTTACCCTCCTGTTCCATTTTCGGCACGCTGACAGGATAGCCTCCTCCCGATTCCGGCTGTACATCTCTATGCACCGGTCTCGGCGCTCGCACTCAGCGGCGGCGGCCGTCCCACAGGCGCTGTTCCCGCACGAACACCGGCCTCCAGTCGTCCGTGATCAGCCTCATACTGCACCGGGGACAGTGCCTGGTATCATAGACCGACTTTCTCCACACGATGGCAGTTTTTTTCACGTCGCTTCCTCCTCATCCTCAATACCATACCATTCCACGCAGGCTGCGTCTGCTAATTTTTTGATTGGTTCCTTCAAAATCGCGCTGTAACAGGCGCTGCAAAAACTGACGTTCGTCAGGTTGGCCGAATGATTTCGGCAAAGCGCTATCATCAGGGCACAGCCGCCGTCATTTATATCGGCTGC
>CACYCG010000195.1 GCA_902772855.1 uncultured Ruminococcus sp. | reverse complement strand
CCGCCTTCTCTTCATCAGGTACAAGTTTTTGAAAAGGGGGTCTGGGGGAGAATCCCCCAGATACGGGGTGCAGCGCCGCCGCTGCCTGGTTGACAGCGGGGGGAAAATCTGTTATAGTTACTAACGAACTGAATAAACGGAACAGGGGTGCGAAAGGGTCTTTGCGGCAGCAGAGGATCCCCGGTAGGTAATTGGGAATCCGGTGAGAATCCGGGACAACCGTCATTACTGTGTCAGAACGGCCTGCAGGCTGCTCTTCAGTCAGAATACTTCCCCTGTTTTGTGACGTGCAGCTTGGACGAGGAAGAAGTGCAGCCGATCAGCCCGCAGGGGAGAGGTCTGCGCTTTTTTGGGAGGAGGCAGGACTTTCGCCTTCGGAATGATCTGTTGTGCTTTCTTTGTCGATAGATGGAGAAAGCTTTTTTTGTGGTGATACTATGGATGGAACCGAAAAAACCCGTTTGGCTCTGCGGCTTCTGACCGAAAAGGCGGAAGCGCTCGGCCGGCTTCCCCGCAAGGACGATTTCGACAGCCAGACAGTCTGCCTGATCAAGCAAAAACTGGGTCCCTGGCCCCGTGCGCTGGAGCAGGCGGGCCTGAAGCCGCCCCCGGTGGTCAGCGCCAAAGAAAAGAGCCGCCTGAAACGGGAAAGAAGCCGGCGAAACCGGAAGCAAAGCAAAAAAAGGATTCTCCAGACAGCGAAGCCATCTGAGAATGACTTTGCACAACAGGAGGAAGACGTATGAAAAAAACCAACATCATTATCTCGTGCACCCTATCCGCCGTCATGGCAGCAAGCGCTTCCCTCGGAACGCTCTGCGCATTGGCGGAAGAACCGCCTATGGTCCATTTTATCGTGGAAAACCAGACATTTCCCGCTGAAAACGGCTCCCCCTGGGAAGGGACCCTGCTCGATGAATGGGTCAGCATCGGGGAAGCAGACACAGCCGCTTCCCTGTTTGAGAGCCTTATTTCCGACAAAGGGCTGACCCAGACCGGAGCTGCGGATGGGTATATCACCGAGATCGGAGGGCTGAAAGCCGGGGACGGCAGCACCTCCGGCGGGTGGATGCTGCTGTATAACGACTGCGTAGACGATGCCATCACCGCCTATACCGTCCCTGCCGGCACGCTCGGCGATGGGGACGAGCTGCGTTTTAGCTATTCTCTTGATTGGGGAGCGGACATCGGCTACGACTGGATGGGAACCGACACCTCTCTTTCCACGCTGTCCTTCAGCGCCGGCACCCTGTCCCCGGCTTTTTCCCCTGAAGAAACGGAGTATACGCTCACGCTTTCACAGGGGACGGGTTCGGTTTCTGTTGACCTGCAGGCGAAAAACAAAGCCTTCCGTGCGAAGATTTTCAAGAACACCTATGCGTTGGCGAAAACAGAGTATAAAAAGGGGAAGGAGATCCCCGTTGTCTCTGGAGACACGATCTGGATCGGGCTGGGTCATCCCGGCTTTCAGTCCTACCTGAGCGACGGCATTTCCGAAACCGTTTATCAGATCCATGTGCAGTCCGACACGCCTGTGGAGAGTTCGGATCTGTCTTCGCAGCCTTCCACAGAACCGGAAGAATCTTCCCAGGGCGAACGGCCGGAGGTACTGCCGGAGGAGATGCTGAAGGCTCTGACAGAAAAAGCCCTTGAGCAGCCGGAGAGGACCGCCCCCGGCAGCGAATGGACCATCATGACCTTAGCCCGCTGCGGATGCCTGAGCGGATCCGACAGAGAGGCCTATCTGAAAAATCTGGCGCTGTCCCTTCAGGAGACCGGTCTGTCCAAAGCGACCGATTCCGCCAGAGTGCTGATCGCGGTGACAGCAGCGGGAGCGGACGGACAGCATTTTGCAGGAATGGACCTGACCGAACCGCTTGCCGATATGGAGTATGTGTCCCGTCAGGGGCTCAACGGAGTGGTGTATACCCTCATCGCCCTCGACACGCATTCCTACGAGATCCCGGAAGCGGCCGATCCTGCACATCAGACCACCCGGGACAAGCTGATTGCGGAGATCCTGTCGGCTCAGCTTCCGGATGGCGGCTGGACGTTTTTCGGAGATGTCTATGACCCGGATATGACGGCGATGGCTTTGACGGCCCTGGCTCCTTACTGCGAGACGAATGAAGCCGTTCAGACAGCGGTGCAAAAAGCTGTCTTCCTGCTGTCGGAGGTGCAAACGCCGGAGGGGACCTATTCCTCTTTTGGTCAGGAAAACGCCGACAGTACGGCGCAGGTCATCACTGCTTTAACTGCCCTCGGCATTTCTCCGGCAGAAGACGCCCGCTTCCTGAAAGAAAACGGGAGCGTTCTCGGCGGATTGAGCGGGTTTTATCTTTCGGAGGAGAAGGGCTTTTCGCACGCTTATGGGGAAGCCTATAACGGCTACACCACCGTGCAGGCCTTCTATGCGCTGTGCGCCTGGGACCGTTTCCAGAAGGAACAGCCCTCCCTGTTTGATATGAACGAGGTCACGCTGACGGCCTATACCCTTCCGGAAACCTCGGAAGAATCTCCCGCTTCCCACCCGTCTTCCGTTTCCCAGCCGGAAGCATCGGTTGAATCAACCGCAAGCAGCGCCCAGCCGGCCACCGGGGACGGCACCATCGCTCCGGTCCTGCTGGTGCTGCTGCTGTCGGGCGGAGCGCTGCTTGCCATCTCGAAAAAACCCAGCCGGAAATCACGGTGACAGAATAGGAGAAAGCGTATGAAACAGCAGAAAAACGGCCGCCTGCTGCTGATTGGACTGGTGATTGCCGGTGTCCTGACAGCGGCTTTCCTGCTTGGCGGGCAAAACGCCTCTCAGCCTTCCGTTCCCCGTTTTTCTGCGTCTTCGGCAGAAACGGTTTCCTCCGAAGAAGCCTCTGTCAAAGGAGATCCGTCAAAAAGGGATCGGCTCCCATTCGAAGCGGCGTCCTCTTTGTCCGAATCATCTTCCGGGATCGTTTCGCCTGCTCCTTTGGCATCCGACCCAGAGGAGCGTCCTTCCCGCCCGGAGGAGCTGGCTGCCGCTTCAAAGGAAGAAACGCCGCCGTCCTCTTCGCAACTCTCTGCCGAGAGTCCTGCTCCGGTGCAGTCTTCGGTAGAATCTGCGGCGGAGTCATCAGCGGAGTCTTCGGCGCAGCCCCCGGCGGCTTCTTCGGAAGAGTCTCCTCCCGAACGTCCGGCTGTTTCACTCTGCACGCTGCGGGTTCGGTGTAACAATGCCCTTTCCAGTCCCCAGATCCGTCCGGAGGTGCTGCGGCTGCTGCCGAAAGACGGCGTGATCATAGAAAGCTCCTCGGTGTCATTTCAGCCGGGAGAATCCGCTTTTGACGTGCTGCGGCGGGAATGCATGGCCCGCCGCATCCATCTGGATTTTTCCTCCATCCCGCTGACAGGCGGCGTATATGTCAAGGGAATTCATAATCTGTATGAATTTGACTGCGGAAGTCTGTCCGGCTGGATGATCAGCGTCAACGGAGAGTTTTTGAAGAGCAGTTGTTCAGACTATCTGGTTTCAGAAGGCGATGAGATTTTGTATGTATATACCTGTGATTTAGGGAAGGACGTCGGAAATGAATACATGGGATCCTGACGACCGGAGCCGCAGTGGATTTGCCGCTTTGCATCCGGCCGTACAATGTTTGTTTTTTGCTTCCGTCATCAGCGTGACGCTGGGCATGGATCCGCTGCTGCTGGCTCTTTCCGGTTTGGCGGCGGCGGGACTGATCATCCGGCAGCAGGGAATCCGGAAATTCGGCGCTTCCCTGCGCCTTTTTTTGCCGACCGGTCTGCTGATGATGCTTCTCAACCCCCTTGTCAGCCACAACGGCGTCACCATCCTCTGGTATTTTCCCGACGGAGCACCGCTGACGATGGAATCCATTGTATTTGGCGCAGCGGCCGCCGGTATGATGCTGACCTTGTTCGGGTGGTTTTCCTGTCTGCAGCGGGTGCTGACGTCCGACCGGATCATTTATCTGATCGGGCAGGCAGCCCCCCGCACCGCTCTGCTGATCTCCATGATCCTGCGTCTGACCGGGAGCTGCCGGCATCAGTGGAAAGCGATCAATGCGGCCCGGTATGGACTGGCCCCCCCCGGGGGCTCGGCCGTTCATCGGCTGCACAGCACCGTTACAATGCTTTCCACCCTGATCGGCTGGCTGCTGGAGCATTCGCTTGACACCGCTGACGCCATGAAAAGCCGTGGCTTTGGCGCTGCCCGCCGCCGGGCCTATTCTCCCTTTCGTTTCCGGGCGCAGGATGGGCGGGTCTGCCTGCTTGTAGCGGGATCGGATGCCGCTTTGATCGGTGCTCGGCTGTTTCATGTTCTGGACCACGGGTATTACCCTGTTTTTTATTCGGCTCCTGCCGCTCCCCTGCGGGCGGGAGCGGTGCTGCTGTTCGGGCTGTTGGTGTTTTTGCCCCTGCTGATAGAAGGAAAGGAGGCGCTCCGGTGGCAGTTTTTGAAATCGAAAATCTGAGTTTTGCCTATCCGGGGGCTTCTGCTCCCGCCCTGCAAAATATTAGCCTGACCGTTTCGGAAGGGGAGTGGCTGACCCTGTGCGGGTTGTCCGGCAGCGGCAAAAGCACCCTGCTGCGGCAGCTCAAATCGGCGCTGACTCCCTTTGGCAGGGCAGAAGGACAGGTCCTCTACGGCGGGCGGCCTCTGTCCGAAGTGCCGCTGCAGCAGCAGGCGCAGGAGATCGGGTTTGTCATGCAGTCCCCGGAGCATCAAAGCGTCACCGACACAGTCCTGCATGAACTGGTGTTCGGCATGGAAAATCTGGGCTTCAGCCGACCGGAAATGGAGCGCCGTGCAGCGGAAACGGCGGCTTTTTTCGGCATGGAGGATTGGCTGCATCAAAAGACAGAGCATCTTTCCGGCGGGCAGAAGCAGCTTCTGCACGTTGCCTCGGCGATGGTCCTTCGTCCGAAGGTCCTGCTGCTCGATGAACCCGCTTCTCAGCTTGACCCCAAAGCGGCGCAGTCTTTTCTGGGGCTGCTGCGCCGGATCCGTCAGGAATTAGGGGTGACGATCCTGCTGTGCGACCACACCCCGGGGCCGTATTTTTTTGAATGCGATCATTTTTTGCTGCTTTCAAAGGGCAGCCCGGTTTTTTACGGCACCCCTCAGGAAACGGCGTCTTTTTTTCAGGCGTCTTCCTCGCCCCTGCGCCGGCTGCTGCCGCCGGGGGCGCAGGCGCACGCAGCGTGCGCAGAGGGCTCTTCTTCTCCCCGCACGCTGGGGGAAGGCAGACGGTGGCTGCAAAACCATCTTCTGACTCATCCGGCTGCTCCGGTTTTGCCCAGAACGCCTCCTGCTGTTTCGCAAACGCCTCCGGCTATCCGGCTGCGGCAGGGAAGTTTCCGGTATGAAAGACATCTGCCCGATATCCTGAAGGACGTGGACTTTTCCGCTTCTTTCGGTTCGATCACGGCCATTATGGGCAGCAACGGCAGCGGAAAAACCACGTTCCTGCAGGTGCTCATGGGTGCGCTTCCTCTTTCCGGCGGAACGCTTTTGGTTGGCACGACCCGCCTGAAACCGGGGCAGCGCCCGCCTGTTCGCATGGCCTATCTGCCGCAGGACCCGCAAACCCTGTTTTCACGGGATTCGCTGCGGGAAGAATGGGAAGAAATGGGCGGGTCGGAAGAAGATATCCGGCAGGTAACGGAGTTTTGCGGCCTGACGGAGCTGTCGGAGCATCACCCCTATGACCTGTCCGGCGGGGAGCAGCAAAAAGCAGCTTTGGCGAAGCTCCTGCTGATGCATCCGGATATCCTGCTGCTGGACGAACCGGTCAAAGGGCTTGACGTCAGCGCCAGAGAGGAGATAGCCCGGCTGCTGAAAGCGCTGGCCGCAGGGGGCCTTTGTGTGGTGCTGGTCAGCCACGATTTAGATTTCTGTGCAGCGGTCGCCGACCGATGCGGCCTGTTTTTCGGAGGACGGCTGCACGGGCTTTCCGATACCCATGCCTTTTTTGAGGAAAACGCCCTGTACACCACCGAAGCCCGCCGGTTATCTGTCGGGCTGCTGCCGGGGACTATCACGACAGAGGAGATCCTCCGCTCCCTGGGGGTTTCGGATCCTTCTCCTTCGCCGGAGGATCCCCGTTTTACCGGCTGGAACCGGCGCGAGCCTTCTGAGCAGCCCCGCCAAAAAAAGAAGCCGACTTCGCTTTTCGGACCGTTTTGTATGCTGCTGCTTTGTCTTTCTGCGCTGCCGGCCATCGGGGTCGTGAGGGCTGAGGGGCTTTTGGGAGAGGTTCTTCGCTTCGCCGGATGGGTCCTCATGGCGGTGTCGGCCGGGGGGCTTTTCCGCTCCGGCATGGCGCATTCGCCTGCCTGTCCGGTCACGCCGCTGCCCCGTCCCCGCAAAGCGGTGTGGGCCTCTCTGCTCCTGATGACGATTGCCATTCCGCTGACGATCTTTGTCGGCGTGGTTTGTTTAGGGGACAGCCGCTATCTGTTTATTTCCCTGCTCATCATGCTGGAGTGCTCCGTTCCGTTTTTCTGGCTGTTTGAGAAAAAACAGCTCCGCACTCGGGAATATGTTTTGATCGCCGCTTTATGTGCGCTTTGCGTTGCTTCCCGAGCCGCTTTGTTCATGTTCCCGGAATGCAAACCCATTACAGCGCTGGTCATCCTGTCTGGCGTAGCCCTTGGCCCGGAAACGGGGTTTCTGGTCGGCACCCTGTCCATGTTTGCGTCCAATATGCTGTTTTCGCAGGGTCCCTGGACGCCGTGGCAGATGTTTGCTATGGGACTGATCGGTTTTTTGGCTGGGGCGGTGTTTCGGTTTCCGAGGGTCCCCAAGCACCCCTGTTTGCTGGCGCCTTTTGGGTTTCTGGCGGCGGTGGCGGTTTATGGAGGCATTATGGACCCGGCAGCGCTGATCCTGTCCCATGCGCCGCTGGATTGGCAGAACGTCGCCGCCTATTATGCGGTCGGTTTTCCGGTCAACGTCGTGCATGGGCTGTTTACCGGTGTGTTTTTATATATAGCCTCCGGTCCGTTTTTGCACAAGCTCGAGCGGATCAAGAAAAAATACGGCCTGATCGAGCCGGCATAAAATGATCTCGAAGCGGTTCCAAAAACGGAGCCGCTTTTTTGAGGGAGGAAATATTTTTGAAATCCGGTTTTCACGGGGAAACCGGTGTGGTATAATAAGCGTATAGGATAGAAAGAAAAGCCGGTTCTGCGGATAACATCCCGAAAAGCTCCATGTTCGCCGGAAACGGTCAGACGAACCGTACAGGAGGGACAGCTATGATACAGGAAATTGAAAAAAAGGATTATCCCGCCTGTGTTCAGGTGATTCGGGACAGTTTCCAAACGGTGGCGGACGAATATGGATTCACGGAAGAAAACGCCCCGGGCTTCACCGCCTTTGCGGTGGATGAAGCAAAGCTCTTCTACTGGCGGGAGAAACAGCGCCGACCGATGGCGGGGTGGTTTGAAGACGGCAAACTGGTCGGGTATTATAACCTGCTGCTGACTGAGGAAGACTGCGAACTCGGAAGCCTGTGTGTGCTGCCCGCCTTCCGGCACCGGGGAATCGGCGAAGAACTGCTGTTCGATGCACAGGAGAGAGCAAAAACGCTTGCAGTCCCTTTGATGACACTGAGCATTGTGGAAGAAAATGCCGTTTTGCGGCGGTGGTATGAACGGCACGGCTTTGTGCACACCGGAACCAGAAAATACGATTGTTTTCCCTTCACCTGCGGGTATCTCGAAAAACCGCTGCCGCCGGTCATGAGAGCCTATCTCCTCTGCTTTGCCATGCTGCAGCTTTGTTTATACGATACGCTCGAAGACGGCCTGCACGAGCTGCTTTGCACCCTGTCCCCGGAGCTGCACAGCGGGGAAGAGATCCGCCGCACGGAACTGTTCAAAGCCCTGTCCGGTCAGATCTGTGCGGACGAGCAGCTTTCAGCCGTTCTGAGAAAGGTGCTGGAGCAAAGACAAGAAAGCATTCCCAAAACCTTTCGTTTGCTGACGGCCTCGGGCTGGGAGGAAAGGCTGCCCCAGGCGCAGGATATGGCGGAAGAGCTTCTTTCGGACCTTCGGGAAAAGATCAGACAGAATCCATGACATGATAAAAAAGGAGGAATCCCTATGATAATGTTGATTGAATATCCCCCCTGCACGACCTGTAAAAAGGCAAAAAAATGGCTTAGCGGCCACGGTTTTTCGTTTGAGACCCGCCATATTAAAGAAAACCCGCCCACGAAAGAGGAATTGTCTTCCTGGCATGAACAATATCAGATCCCGCTGCGGCGCTTTTTCAATACGAGCGGTCAGCGTTACCGTCAGTTGGAACTGAAAGAAAAGCTGCCGGGCATGACGGAAGAGGAAATGCTGGATCTGCTGGCCTCTGACGGAATGCTGGTCAAAAGGCCCGTTCTGCTGACGGAGAAAGGGGTTTTGGTCGGTTTCCGGGAGCAGGAGTGGGAAAAGCTGCTGTAAGCCATTCAAAAAACGGAGTGTGGAACATGAAGGATTTTTTGCCCATCACAAAAGAAGACATGACCCGCAGGGGCTGGGATCAGGTGGATTTTGTGTATGTGATCGGGGATGCCTATGTGGATCATCCGTCTTTCGGACCGGCCATCATCAGCCGGGTGCTGGAAGCGGAGGGGTACCGGGTGGGGATCATTTCCCAGCCGGATTGGAAAGACCCGCAAAGCATTCAGGTGCTCGGGGAGCCGAGACTGGCATTTTTAGTCAGTGCCGGGAATATGGATTCTATGGTGAATCACTATTCCGTTTCCAAAAAGCGCCGCTCCAAAGATTTTTTCACCCCCGGCGGCGTGATGGGAAAACGGCCCGATCATGCCACGGTTGTTTACGGGAACCTCATCCGGCGTTCCTATCCCCGCAAAGCGATGATTATCGGCGGCATAGAAGCCAGTCTTCGCCGCATGGCGCATTATGATTACTGGGACGATGCCCTCAAGCGCTCAATCCTGCTGGATTCACAGGCGGATATTCTGTCCTACGGCATGGGGGAGCGTTCTATCGTGGAGATCGCTCACACTCTGGACCGGGGCATTCCGGCCGAAGAGATCACCTTTGTCAAGGGAACGGTGGTCCGGTCAAGGGATCTCGGACGCTTTTCAGACCCGATCCTTCTGCCTTCCTATGAGGAGCTT
>CACYCG010000194.1 GCA_902772855.1 uncultured Ruminococcus sp. | reverse complement strand
TTCTGGAGAGGACGCTCCAGCGGAAAAATGGACCGCACCAGAGCTGATCATATGGGAATGCTCGCCACCGTCATCAATGCGCTCGGCGTTTCGGATACACTGGAACAATTAGGAGTAGAAGTCAGGGTGCAGACCGCTATCTCCATGCAGCAGGTCGCAGAACCGTACATACGCAACCGGGCTATCCGTCATCTGGAAAAGGGACGGATCGTGGTGTTTGGCTGCGGCACCGGCAATCCCTTCTTCTCAACGGATACGGCAGCAGCCCTTCGTGCGGCAGAGATTGAAGCAGATATTGTCATGAAAGCCACGATGGTGGACGGTGTGTATGACAGCGACCCCAAGAAAAACCCCAATGCCAAAAAATTTGATGAAGTGTCCTTCCATGATGTTCTGAATCTGGGTTTGGGTGTGATGGACAGCACGGCCGCAGCGATTTGTAATGACAATAATATCCCGGTCATCGTGTTCAGCCTGGAGAAGCCGGAAAACATCGTGGCCGCCGTCTGCGGTGAAAACGTCGGAACCATCGTGCGGTGATCATCGGTTCTTCAAACCATCAATCTATAAGACGAGCAGGAGGAAATAACCATGAATACAGTCATTAAAACCTATGACGAAAAAATGTCAAAATCCGTCAAGCATCTCGAAACCGAATTTGCCGAGATCCGGGCAGGCCGGGCCAATCCCGCTGTTCTGGATAAACTTCGGGTGAATTACTACGACACGCCCACTCCCATCAACCAGATTGCCGCTGTGTCTATCACAGAAGCCCGTACGCTTACCATTCAGCCGTGGGATATGTCCATGCTCCGGGCCATCGAAAAAGCCATCCAGACCTCCGATATCGGCATCAATCCGCAGAATGACGGAAAAGTGATCCGCATGGTTTTCCCGCCGCTGACGGAAGACCGACGCAGAGAAATCGTCAAGGAGATCGGAAAAATGGGGGAGGAGGCCAAAGTGGCTGTTCGCTCCATTCGCCGGGAAGCGATGGAGAAACTCAAGGCCATGAAGAAAAACGGAGAGATCACTGAGGATGACCTGAAACACGGCGAGAAAAAAATTCAGGAAATTACCGACAGCCATATTAAAAGAATCGAAAGCCTTACCGAGGCAAAGCAAAAACAGATCATGGAGATCTAAGCAGGTATCACTTGACTGTTTCGCAGTTTTCAGCAGGCAGCCGATCAGAAAGAAAAACGGAAATGCCTCGGCAAGAAATCGCTCTCTTGCCGAGGTCTTTTAAGGCAATACCGCAAAAGAAAGTGCCGCTCAGCGCTGCCTGTTTTCATCCGATGCGCTTCTGTGCGGATACAGACACCCTCGGGTTCAAGCCAGCAGAATGGTTTCATGCGGTGTTGCCTTGCCTTTTCTTCCAGTCCCGACCCGCTCGGGAAAAACAAAGCAACAAGGATAACAGGGAGGTTTTTTTATGTCAGACGCCTTGGCAGGACTGCATATTCCGGAACACGTTGGCATTATAATGGATGGCAACGGCCGCTGGGCCAAAAAGCGAGGGCTTCCCAGAACCATAGGCCATAAATACGGTGCTCAGAATTTCCGGAAGGTCACACGTTACATCAGCAAATGCGGTGTAAAGGTGCTTACTTTATATGCTTTTTCCACTGAGAACTGGAAGCGTCCTCCGGAAGAAGTCAGTGCCCTGATGAAGCTGTTCAAACAGAATCTTATTGATCTGGTCACCGATTTCCGTGACGATGACATAAAAGTCCGGTTCATCGGGGACCGCAGCGCCTTTAATAAAGTATTGATCGATCTGATCAACGAATCGGAAGAGGTTGCCAAAAACCGGGAAGGCATGGTGCTGAATATCGCTATGAACTATGGCTCCAGAGATGAAATTCTCATGGCGGTCCGATCCCTTTGCCGTGACGTTCAGCAGAACGGTCTGGATCCGGAAAGCCTGACGGAAAAAGATATTGCCGATCGGCTGTACACAGCCCATCAGCCGGACCCGGATCTGATCATCCGTACCGGCGGAGAGTTCCGTTTAAGCAATTTTCTCTTGTATCAGTGCGCCTATTCAGAGTTTTATTCCACAGAAACCCTGTGGCCGGATTTTAATGAAGAGGAGTTTAATAAAGCCGTCATCGAATATAATAAAAGAAACAGGCGTTTCGGGGGTGTGTAAATGCGCAAACGGATTGTTTCGGCCATTATCGGCATTTCTTTGATTTTGGCTGTTATTTTTGTCAGCCTTTATCATCCGGTCAGCATTGTTGTTTTTGCGGTGGTCGTCTGCACTGTTTCGGTGTTTGAATTTATGAAGGCTGTCAAAACCGCCACCTTGTTTCAGGTGAGCATTCCAAGCCTGCTGTTTGCCTTTGCCTATCCGACCCTTGTTTCCTATGGCTTTTCCACCATCGTATGCAGTGTCTACACCGGTTTGATGCTTTCCATGATCGTCTTTTTTTACAAAAAAATATCGTTTAAGGATTTCGCCTACACTTACAGTATGACCATGATCATCACCCTGTCCTTATCCATGCTTGTTTTGCTGAAGGATGATGATATGGCTCATTCTACCATGTATTTTGTTTTTTCGCTGGCCATTCCGTGGCTGGCCGATGCAGGAGCGTATTTTGTCGGCGTTTTTTTTGGAAAGCATAAGCTGTGCCCGCAGATCAGCCCCAAAAAAACCATCGAAGGCGCTGTTGGCGGGGTCGCCATCTGCGTTGGCGTCAGTTGTCTGGCCGGGCTGCTGTTTGATGAATGGATCTACGGAAATGAGATCACACTGAATTATTGGATGGTTGCTCTGGTTTCGTTTTTCGGGGCGGTACTGTCCATTTTAGGTGATCTGAGTTTTTCGGTCATCAAGCGCTCCTATGCCGTCAAGGATTACGGAGAATTGATTCCCGGTCACGGTGGCATGCTGGATCGGTTTGACAGCGTAATATTTGTCGTCCCTTTACTGTATATTATAGTAAAATATTTGCCTATCGTGGCATAAGGAATCAGAAACGACAAGGAGTGATCGTTATGACATCAAAAATCGCCGTCTTAGGTTCAACCGGCTCTATCGGTACTCAAACGCTTGAAGTAGCGCAAATGCATCACATCCAGGTAACGGCCCTGACAGCCAATAAGAATATCCGGCTGCTGGAACAGCAGGTCAGACAATTTCACCCAAAGATGGTCTGTGTGATGGATATGGGAGCGGCCGCCCAGTTAAAAATAGCTTTGCGGGATCTTCCGGTAGAGGTATACTGCGGGGAAGAAGGGATTCTCCGTGCGGCTGCGGAGTCAGACGCCGATATGGTCGTCAATGCAATCGTTGGTGTTGCAGGGCTTTTCCCGACTTTAGCTGCCATTCGGGCAGGCAAGAATATAGCGCTTGCCAACAAAGAGACCTTAGTGGCCGGCGGCAGCCTGGTCATGAAAGAGATCAAAAGCAGAGGCGTAAAGCTCTATCCCGTAGACAGCGAGCATTCCGCTATTTTCCAGTGCCTTCAGGGATGCCCCGAAAAAGCGCTGAAAAAAGTCATTTTAACGGCTTCCGGCGGTTCTTTTTATGGAAAGAAAAAAAGCGAATTGGAGAACGTATCTATTAAACAGGCTCTGACCCATCCTAATTGGAGCATGGGCGCCAAGATCACGGTAGATTCATCCACCATGATGAATAAGGGACTGGAAGTCATCGAAGCCTCCTGGCTTTTCGGATGCAGCGATGAACAGATTGATGTCGTCATTCATCGGGAAAGCATTATCCATTCCATGATCGAATTGGAAGACAATGCCATCATCGCTCAATTAGGCGTTCCGGATATGAAGATCCCGATCCAGTATGCCCTTACCTATCCCCAGCGGCTGCCATCTCCTTCCAAAGAGTTGGATCTGACGGAGATCGGTGCCCTTCATTTTTCCAAACCCGATGACGAAACCTTCCCTTGTCTTGGCATTTGCCGACAGGCTTTGCGTCTGGGCGGAGTATATCCCGCTGTCGCCAATGCTGCCAATGAAGCGGCTGTGGAGCTGTTTTTGGCCGGAAGAATCAAGTTTACCGATATTGGAGAGATCGTTGGAAATGCAGTTTCTTCCTTCCGCTGGGAAGAAGAAACGGTCACCCTTGATTCGATCACAGCAGCCGACAAGGAAACTCGGGCCAAAATCAAAGCCTATTATTGAACAAGGAGATGATTTCTATAGAATCCGCATTGATGATCCTGATTGGAGTGCTACTGTTTGAACTGATCATCCTGATCCACGAAGGCGGTCATTTTGTCACGGCCAAGCTGTTCGGGATACAGGTGAATGAATTTGCTTTGGGCATGGGGCCGAAGCTGTTCGGATTCAAGATCGGTGAAACACAGTATTCTTTCCGACTTCTTCCCATCGGCGGCTACTGCGCCATGGAAGGGGAGGACGGTGAAAGCACTTCGGAGCGGGCTTTCAGCAAAAAACCGGTCTGGCAGCGAATGATCGTCATTGTTGCCGGGGCTTGTATGAACTTCATTCTGGGGTTTATCATGATGATGATTTTTCTGGCCCCTTTTCATTCCTTTGCCATCAACCAGATTGCAAAGTTTTCGGATGATTCTGTTTCATCACAGCATCTGAAGGTAAATGATACCATCAAATCCATTAACGGCTATTCGGTTTATACCTGGATGGATCTGAATACGGCGCTTGCGCTGGCCAAAGACGACTCTTTAGATATCACGGTAGAACGGGACGGGGAGACCATCTCCTACACCAATGTCCGTCTGCCCTCCCAAAAAGTAGAGATCAATGGACAGGAGCGGCTCCAGATCAATCTTGATTTTGTTCCCTACGGCATTCCCAATAACCCGGGCACATTGATTTCCCAGACCTTTCTCTATACCATTTCAACCGTTCGCACCGTATGGGCCGGACTGATACAAATGTTCACCGGTCAGGCCAGTCTGAATGATGTGGCCGGCCCGATTGGCATCACCTCAAGCGTTTCTCAGGTCACCGCCAGCGGAATGAAAGAAAGTTTTCGGGCGGGTTTTGAAAACCTGCTGTTTATGATGATGATCATCACCGTCAATTTAGGGGTCGTCAACCTGCTTCCGTTTCCTGCTCTGGACGGCGGTCGGTTTGTTTTGCTGTTTATCGAACTGATTCGCAGAAAACCCCTGAATCCGAAATATGAAGTAGCCATTAATCTTGTCGGGATCGTTCTGCTCTTTGGGTTTATCCTTTTGATCTCAGTCAAAGATCTGATCCAATTATTTATCTAATGGGGTGACGTTGTGAAAAGACGAGAAACAAAACGAGTTCGTGTAGGCTCCGTTACCATTGGCGGGGGAGAGCCTGTTTCCATTCAATCCATGCTGAACGTCCCTTCCACGAACGTAGAAGGAAGCGTTTTGCAGGCAAAACAATTAGAAGAAGCCGGCTGCGATATTATCCGGCTGGCTATTCCCGATGAACAGGCCATCTCACTCATCCCCGCTATCAAAAAAGAGGTTTCCGTGCCGCTGGTAGCGGATATTCATTTTGATTATCGTCTAGCCCTGCGGGCTGTGGAAGCCGGTATTGATAAAATCCGCATCAATCCCGGAAACATCGGCGATGACAGCAAAGTGAAAGCGGTGGCCGATGCCTGCCGGGAGCATCATGTGCCCATCCGCATCGGTGTGAATTCCGGTTCTCTGGAAAAACATATTTTAGCCCAATACGGTCACCCGACCCCGCAGGCTCTTTGCGACAGCGCCCTGTATCACGCTTCTCTGCTGGAAAAGTTTGATTTTACCGATATTGTGTTATCCATGAAATCCTCTCACGTTGATTTTATGGCAGAAGCCTATCAGCTGGCCGCAGAACAGTGCCGGTATCCTCTCCATCTTGGCGTGACCGAAGCCGGCACCGAAAGAATGGGCGTCATCAAATCCGCCATCGGCATCGGTTCTCTGCTGCTGCAGGGAATCGGAGATACCATCCGGGTCTCCCTGACGGACGATCCGGTCAAAGAAGTCTATGCCGCACAGGATATCCTGAAGGCGCTGGGACTGTATCATAAGGGCGTACAATTCATTTCCTGCCCGACCTGCGGACGCACCCGCATCGACCTGATTGCTCTGGCGCATCAGGCGGAGGAAATGCTGAAAAACTGCCGGAAAGACATTACAGTCGCTATCATGGGCTGTGTGGTCAATGGTCCGGGAGAAGCAAAAGAAGCCGATATCGGTATTGCCGGAGGAGAAGGCTGCGGTCTGATCTTCAAAAAGGGCGAAATCATTAAAAAAGTTCCGGAAGAACAGCTCCTGACAGAATTGATGCTGGAGATCGAACGGATGTAACAGCCAGCCAAAGGCTTTCCAACATATAAAGGTGAGGTACGTTGAAACAGTTTTTTGAATTATTCTCTAAGTATATCCAGATCTCGGACATAAAGGAACCCATTCGTCAGGCGGAAGTCATCAGCGCACGCATTGATCAGAAAGAGCGGCTGCTGGAACTGCATCTTCGTCTGTCGGAATTAGTGAATCGGGAAGATTTGTTTTTTACGGAAAAAGTTCTGCAGAACAGTCCGCTGGAACTGAATACCTGTCTGCTTTTTCCTTCCTATGACAGTGAATGCTTCGATCCGGACTATTACCCGCAGCTGGTTTTAGAATTGAAGCGAAGAAATGCATCCCTGAATGGTTCTCTGAATGATTCCCTGATCCGTGTCAACGGGCATCAGCTAATCGTCGAATTGCAGCACGGCGGAAAAGACGTGCTGCAACAACTGCATTTTGATAAGAATCTTGCCGAGCTGATCCAAAGCGAATTCGGACTGAGCTTTCAGGTCAGCTTCAGCGGCATCACTGAAATTGATTACGAAAGCGATGCCTATATCGAACGTCAGAAAATCAATGAGGAGCGAATTCTCCGGGAAGCTCAGATTGAAAAAATGGAACAGTACGATTCCATGATGGCAGTGGCAGCCGCCCGGAGCGAAGCCCTGTCCACAGTTAAAAAAGAATATACCATTCCCAAGGAACTGACGGAGATATCCGCCCGAAGCGGCATGGATTATGTGCCCACCTATATTCCCGAAAGTGCCAATCCTGTCTACGGCTCACTGATCCACGGACCGGCTGTTCCGTTAAAAGAGGTTACTCCCGAAACGGGAAAAGTCGTAGTGTGGGGGCAGATCGTCCGCATAGAATCCAGGGATATTAAAGACAAGCGCCGGATTTTCCTGCTGACGATTACCGACTTTACAAGCTCCATCGTTGTAAAGGTATTTGATAGCAACGATAAATGCGAGGGCTTGTCGAATCTTCAGGCGGGAATGAGCGTCCTTGTGCGGGGGGAGGCGCAGGTCGATAAATTTGAACACGATCTGCTGATCAACGCCAGAGCCATCAGCCGGGTCACCCTGCCTAAAGTGGTCGATCATGCCGAAAAAAAGCGAGTTGAGCTGCACCTACACACCAATATGTCTGCCATGGACGCCATCACCGGAGCCGGCGATCTGGTAAAAAGAGCTTATGAATGGGGAATGCCTGCCATCGCCATCACCGACCACGGCGTAGCACAGGCCTTTCCGGACGCCATGAATGCCTGCGATGCCATCCGCAAAAAAGGCGGCAGCATGAAAATCATTTACGGTGTAGAAGCCTACTTCATCAACGATGAGACCGCCAGCGCCGTTACCGGACTTGCCGATCAGCCCTTGACCGGAGATTTTGTTGTTTTTGATATCGAAACCACCGGCCTGAACCCTTCCAGAGAACGCATCACAGAAATCGGCGCCGTGCGTATTTCTAACGGTGAGATCGGTGAATCCTTCTCAACATTTGTTGATCCCGAAATGCCGATCAGCAAAAAAATCACGGAGATCACCGGGATCACCAACGAAATGGTGGCGGGCGCTCCCAAAGAAATGGACGCTGTCCGTGCATTTTTAGACTTCTGTGGGGAGAACGCCGTTTTGGTAGCCCATAATGCGTCCTTTGATACTTCTTTCATCAAAATTGCTGCGGAGCGGAACAAGCTGCCGTATACACTGACGCACGTCGATACGCTGGTGATTTCCAGAGGCATTTACAGCCAGCTCAAAAAGCATAAACTGGATGCTATCGCCAAATTCCTGAAATTAGGGGATTTCAATCATCACCGTGCACTGGACGATGCCGCTATGCTGGCCCGGATCTTTCAGGCCATGCTGCAGAAGCTGTCGGAAGAATATAACATCACGCATATTTCTCAGGTCAACACCATGCTTCCGAAGCCGGATTGGAAATCCCTGAAATCTTACCATCAGATCCTTTTAGCCAAAAACCAGATGGGGCTGAAAAACCTGTATAAGCTCATCTCCAATGCCCATATCGAGCATTTTTATAAAAAACCCTGTATTCTTAAATCCGAACTGATTAAGCACCGCAGCGGTATTCTTGTCGGAAGTGCCTGCGAAGCCGGTGAACTCTTCCGAGGTATTGTGGAAGGAAAAAGCTGGGAAGAACTCAAACAGATCGCCTCCTTTTACGATTATTTAGAGATCCAGCCGATTGGAAATAATATGTATATGTACCGAGACGGGACGGTTTCTTCCGTGGAAGACCTTCGGGAGTTTAACCGCACGGTGATCAGGCTGGGAGAAGAACTTCACCTTCCCGTGGTGGCCACCTGTGACGTCCATTTTATGGATCCTCATGAAAGCATTTACCGGAAAGTGCTGATGACTTCTCAAGGCTTTTCTGATGCTTCCGAGCAGGCGCCGCTGTATTTCCGGAACACGGAAGAGATGCTCCGGGAATTTGATTATCTGGGACAGGAAAAAGCCTATGAAGTCGTAGTGGAAAACACCAACCGGATCGCCGATATGATTGAAAATCTCCGGGCTGTCCCCAAGGGAAATTTCCCGCCGTTCATAGAAGGCGCCGAAGAACAGTTGACCAAAATTACTTGGGAACGGGCCAAAAATCTTTATGGAGATCCCCTTCCCGAGATCGTGAAAGCCCGCATCGACAAAGAACTGAACTCCATTATCAAAAACGGTTTTTCCGTTCTGTATATGACCGCACAGAAGTTAGTTGCCAATTCAAACGAAAACGGCTTTCTGGTCGGTTCCCGTGGATCGGTCGGTTCTTCTTTTGTGGCGACCATGTCCGGTATTTCGGAAGTAAACCCCCTTTGTCCGCATTATGTTTGCCCGGTCTGCCACAATACCGAGTTTTTTGATGACGGCAGCTACGGCTCCGGCTTTGACCTTCCGGACAAAAAATGTCCTAATTGCGGAGCAGATTATCTGCGGGACGGACATGATATTCCCTTTGAAACCTTCCTCGGCTTCAAAGGGGACAAAACCCCCGATATCGACCTGAACTTTGCCGGCGAATACCAGACCTCCTCGCATCGGTATACCGAACAGTTATTCGGAAAAGAAAACGTTTTCAAAGCCGGAACGATCGCTACGGTCGCAGATAAAACCGCTTTGGGATTTGTCCGGAAATATGCTGAACTGACCGGGCAGACCCTGAACCGGGCTGAGGAATTGCGGCTGGCGCTGGGCTGTACCGGCGTGCGGCGCACCACCGGACAGCATCCGGCGGGCATGGTCGTTGTGCCGAGAATGAACGATATTTACGAGTTTTGTCCCATTCAGCGTCCGGCCAATGATCAGAAGGTGGATATCATCACCACCCACTTTGATTTCCATTCCATTCACGATACCGTTTGTAAACTTGATGAACTGGGGCATGATGTTCCCACTACCTATCATTATTTGGAAGAGTTCACCGGGATCAGCGTGATGGATGTGTCCATGAGCGACCCGGAGGTTATGTCACTCTTTACCTCCACCAAAGCACTCGGCGTCACACCTGAGGAGATCGATTCCAAAACCGGAACCTTTGCGCTACCGGAAGTGGGAACCAAGTTCGTGCGGAATATGCTCATTGAAACGCAGCCTAAAACGTTTTCGGACTTGCTGCAGGTTTCCGGTTTGTCGCACGGAACCAACGTATGGATCGATAATGCAGCCACTTTGATCGAAAAAAAGATCTGCACCATTTCTGAAGTGATTGGAACCCGTGACAATATCATGGTGTACCTGATGCATAAGGGACTGGAACCGGATATGGCCTTTAAGATCATGGAAATCGTGCGAAAAGGAAATGCCAAAAAACTGCTGACAGAAGACCATATCAAGGCCATGCGGGATCATGGCGTTCCGGAATGGTACATTGATTCCTGCATGAAAATTGAATATATGTTCCCCAAAGCTCATGCAGCCGCCTATATGATTGCAACCCTTCGTCTGGGGTGGTACAAGGTCCACAAGCCAAAAGAATATTACGCAGCTTATTTTACTGTTCGCTATGATGATTTCGATGCCGTGCTGGTCTGCAAGGGGAAAGACGCTGTCAGAAATAAAATGCAGGAGATCAGCCTGAAAATGCAGAACAAAGAAGCTTCTGCCAAAGAAGAATCAACCTACGCGGCCCTGCAGATTATCAATGAAATGCTCGCACGGAAAATCGAAGTACTTCCGGTGGATGTCTATAAATCCGATGCACGGAAATTTCTGATCGAAGGGGAAAAGATCCGTCCTCCGTTCGCCTCCGTTCCGGGCATTGGCGAAGCAGCTGCCACGGCCGTTGCACAGGCTCGTGAGGGAGGGGAGTTTATCTCTATTGAAGATTTTCAGCAAAGAGCAAAAGTATCCAAAACTGTTGTGGAGATCCTCAAAGAAATCGGCGCTTTCTCAAACCTCCCCGAAAGCAGTCAGTTGACCTTTATGTAACCAATTTCGTCAAAAGTCTGGTGATCCGAATGAAAATAGCAGATACTCTGCGAAAAATTGTCCTGCTCCTGCTTTTCCTTGTGTTTTTACATAACATATTTCTCATGTATCTGCACGTTTTCGATAATGAAAAATATCCGGTCATTCTGGGATACGGAAATTATTCAGCCGTGAAAAAAGACGATTCCCTTGGATATTCCTCCGGGGACTGGATCGGCACCTTGAAACAAAACTCCTATGCAGTGGGCGATGTCGTGCTATATGAAAATGTCCGGCGGGAGATCGTTCTCGGACAAATTGATCATTTTGATCAGGACAGCATCTATCTGATGACCAATCGTGAAATGGTCGTCATCTTTGCAACGAGTATCCGTGGAAAATGCTGTTTCAGTATCCCGTTTGTGGGGCCGCTGGTCCTGTGGGCTGAATCTCCTTTAGGAACCGTCGTCATATTGGTCCTGAGCGTGATTTTTTGGGAAGCTCCTGCCTTGTGGGAATACATCAGACGTCAGAAGAAAGCCAACGTAAAGAGGTATTGATACACATGAATGATGATAAAATGGAAATAGAAAACAAAATCTGGAAATCCGTTCCGGTGCTTCCTTTAAGAGGATTAGTGATTTTTCCCGGAACCATCCTGCATTTTGATGTGACCAGAAACAAATCCCTGCTGGCCCTGAGTGAAGCGATGCGGATGGGACAGCACGTTTTTATCACCGCTCAGATCGATTTTGCGGTGACTGATCCAATGCCCTCCGATCTCTACACGGTCGGCGTTTATGCCAAAGTCCTGCAGATCGTCAAAATGAGCGATGATCTGGTGCGAGTGGTTGCGGAAGGAAAGTGCCGTGCGTCTGCAGTTTCCATTCGAGAAGACGGTCCGTATTTCACGGCAGATTTAGTAAAAGAAGAAACGATCCGCACCCATGATCCGGTTCGTGCGGAGGCCATGATCAATGTAGCCAAAGAGAACATCAGCACCTTATGCGCCAATAATCCGCAGATCCCGAGAGATTATCTGATTGCCACTCAGGATATGGATGACATCGGACAGTTAGCGGATTATATTGCCGACAACATCCTCAGAAACTATCATAAAAAACAGGAGATTCTTTCCACTTTCAATGAACTGGAGCGTCTGACAAAAGCAAATGAAATGCTCCTGTATGAATTGGAACTGCTGTCGATTGAGGCGGAGATTTACACCAAAACAAAAGAGTTCATGGATAAAGGGCAGAAGGAGTATTATCTGAAGGAACGCCTGAGAGCCATTCACGAAGAATTAGGAGATGACCCGGAAGATACCGAAGAAAGCTCGGCCCGCTACCACGAAGCCATTGATGCCCTTCAAACCACCCAGGAAAACAAAGAAAAACTCCACCGGGAAGTGCGGAAACTGGAAAAAATGGCCGGAAGCATGATGCCGGAGGCCAACGTCACCAGAAACTATCTGGACGCCTGCCTGCACCTGCCCTGGGGCGTCTACACCAAGGAAAAAATCGACATTTCCCGCATGACCGCCAAACTGGATAAAAACCATTACGGACTGAAAAAAGTCAAAGAAAGCGTGATCGAAGCATTGGCGGTGCGGAAGCTTAATCCGGACAGCAACGGGCAAATCATCTGTCTGGCCGGTCCTCCCGGTGTAGGAAAAACTTCCATCGCTCATTCCATAGCGGATGCAATCGGCAGAAAATATCAGAGGATCGCTTTGGGCGGTGTTCACGATGAATCGGAGATCAGAGGACATCGCAGAACCTATATCGGCGCCATGATGGGACGAATCATGTATGCCATCGATCAGGCCGGCTCTGCAAACCCATTGATCCTTCTGGACGAAGTGGATAAATTAGGAAACGATTTTCACGGCGATCCCACTTCGGCACTTCTGGAAGTGCTTGACGGAGAACAAAACTCCACCTTCTTTGACCATTACATTGACCTTCCTTTTGATCTGAGCAAGGTCATGTTTATCACCACCGCCAATGACTACACCCGGATTCCGGCTCCGCTTCTGGATAGAATGGATATTATCCATGTGGACAGCTATACCCGGGAAGAAAAGTATCAGATTGCCAAACGCCATCTGATCTCCAAACAATTAAAAAAACATGGCCTGAGTGCCCGTCAATGTAAAATTCAGGACGATGTCATCTACCGCCTGATCGACAGCTACACCAGAGAATCCGGTGTACGAAATTTGGAAAGATGTATTTCTACCATCATGAACAAAGTCGCTGTCAAAATTGTTTCCGGGGAACAAAAAACCGTAAAGGTTTCGCTGGAAGAGGTAGAGCATTATCTCGGGGCGGAAAAATACAAATTAGATGAGCTTTCCCGTTCGGATGAAGTCGGACTGGTCACTGGCCTTGCGTGGACTTCCGTGGGAGGGGATACCCTGCCCGTGGAAGTGGCGGTCATGTCCGGAAGCGGAAAAATCGAACTGACCGGTTCCCTCGGAGATGTGATGAAAGAATCTGCTCAGGCGGCCATCACCGTAGTGCGCACCATGTGTGATGAGCTTCGGATCGACCCTTCTTTTTATCAGACAAAGGATATTCACGTTCATGTTCCGGAAGGAGCTGTGCCAAAAGACGGCCCCTCGGCCGGTGTAACGATTGCCACAGCGATCGCTTCCGCTTTGACGGGACTTCCCGTGCGGCGGGATTTAGCCATGACGGGGGAGATCACCATCCGTGGACGGGTGCTTCCCATCGGCGGATTAAAAGAGAAAACAATGGCGGCTTATCGGCTCGGAATCAAAACGATTATTCTTCCCGAAGCCAACCGCCCGGATATTGACGAGGTAGATGAGGTCGTTAAAAACCAGATTGAGTTTGTTTATGTCAATCACATCAATGACGTGCTGGCCAGAGCTTTGGTTGGCTATCAGACTGCATCGGAGGGCAGAGCATGAACTTTCAAATCGTAGATTTTGAGGCTTCTTTTGGCAAATCAAAACAGATTCCTCCCTCCGACGTACCGGAAATCGTTTTTTCCGGAAAATCCAATGTCGGCAAATCCTCTTTGATCAATAAGATCCTCAACCGGAAATCTATCGCCCGTGTCAGCGCCACGCCGGGCAAAACCACTACCATCAATTTTTTCCGTCTGCGGGATGTTCGTTTTGTTGATCTGCCGGGATACGGTTATGCGAAAGTATCCAGACAGGAAAAAGACCGCTGGGCTGAACTGGTGGAGGGATATTTTTCTCAGGACAGGAACATTTCTCTGGTCATACAGATCTGTGACATCCGCCACAGTCCCACCGCAGACGACAGGAACATGATCGACTTTTTGTATCGGGAACAATATCCCTTTGCCATCGTTTTAACCAAACTGGATAAGCTGAAAAAATCCCAATATCAGCCGCGCATCGAAGCGCTCCGAGAAGAGCTTTCGGAGTATCCGGGCGTTTGTCTGTATCCTTGTTCTTCCCTAAACGGACAGGGAATTGATGCCATACAGCGCCTGATTTCCGAGGCCGCCGGGGTGGAATGATCCCCCCCGGCTTTTTGCTGCGAGAGTTTGTTTTTGGACTGTTTGAAGAGGAGTGATAGTTATGTATGACTTTGATCAGATTATTGAGCGCCGCCATACCGATTCCTTCAAATGGGGCATAGACGATACCGTCCTTCCCATGTGGGTGGCTGATATGGATTTTGCCGCTCCTCCCGAGATCATAGACGCTTTTTCCCGGCGGCTGAACCATCCGGTTTTCGGCTACGGCCGGCTGCCGCAGGAGTGGGGCCTTGCGTATCAGTCTTGGTGGAAACGCCGTCATTCTCTGGAAATAGAAACAGAAAACCTGTTTTTTTGCGCCGGTATCGTTCCTGCCATCTCTTCTCTTATCCGGGCTTTAAGCCATCCGGGAGACAGCATTGCCATGCTGACCCCTGTCTATAATCATTTCTATGATTGTATCCGGAATCAAAACCGGAAGGTCTGCGAAATTCCGCTGCTTTTTTCAGGGGAGTCCTATTCGATTGATAAGGAACGGCTGGAAAAGACGCTTTCTTCTGTCCGCTGTCCTCTGATGATCCTTTGCAATCCGCAAAACCCCACCGGCACGATCTGGTCAGCAGATGATCTGAAAACCATCGGAGAACTGTGCAGCCGCTTTGGAACGATCGTCCTCTCCGATGAGATCCACTGCGACCTGATTACTCCCGGCCAACAATATACTCCCTTTGCCGCCGCATCGGACACCTGCCGGACTATCAGCATCACCTGTCTGGCACCCACTAAAACCTTTAATTTAGCTGGTCTGCAGACTGCCGCCCTTTATGTTCCCAACCAGGATCTGCAGAAGAAAGCCCGCTCTGCGATCCAAAAAGATGAACTGTCTATGCCGAATTCCTTTGCCGCAGCCGCCGCTATTGCTGCTTTTACCAAAGGGGAAGGCTGGCTTGATGAACTGAATATCTATCTATATGAAAACAAATGCATTGTCCGGGATTTTCTGCAGAAGGAGCTGCCCTGCGTGCGGATGATCTGGGGAGATGCCACCTATCTTCTCTGGCTGGACTGCCGTCTGCTAAACCGAGACAGCCGCTTTCTTTCCCATTATTTGCGCCGAGAGGCCGGAGTGTATCTGATGGCCGGCTCCGAATACGGCCGGGGAGGGGAGGGCTTTCTGCGCTTGAACGCAGCCTGCCCGAAATCCCTGCTGTCAGAAGGACTGACCCGATTCCAAAACGGGATAGGATCATTGATCCATTCCTGACCGCCTTTTCTTACAAAACGAAACACAGCGGATGCATACCTGCTATCCGCTGTGTTTTGTTTTAATCTTTATCGATCCACCCTACAAAGCCGTCAGCATACTGGGAGTCTGTTATCGAGGTATATCGGGATTGCTCCGATCCTCCTATATCCTCTAAGAACCCATTGTAAGCCCGGTAGATCTGTCCGTCGTTATTATCGTACACCCGTTCGTATTCACCGATCATATCGGAACGTTTTTCCTGAATGATCGTATCGGATTTGCTTCTTTCTTCAAACGCCTCCATCACCACATCATTATCATTGTTCGGAAGAACGTCTGAAGTAGACCCCATAGCTGCCCGGAACTGCTGCATATAAAACTCTGTATAGGCAAAGGAAGAAGCAATTTGAGCAAACACCGGCTTCCAGTTGACTAATTGACCGACCTGTGCATATTCGGCGCTGGTGAAATCCACTTCCCACATCCCATAGTTGATACCGCCGTTCCAGACATCTCCGGTATCATAGATAAGGGCTGAATAAATGCCTTCTCCTTCTCCGACATCGCTGTCCTTAAAGAGAGCATACATAGATTGATAATCCGTCAGCACTGCTCTGGGACGAATGGCCTGGAGAAGATCCCTGTTGGCCGGAACACAGGAGTTTTTAACGTCAAAATACTCTACATGTCCGGAAAACATAATATCAAAATAGTTCTGCACCGTACCGGTCGGCATCACAAAGGTATTTCCTGTCATAGCGGCTGCATTGGCATCTTTGGCGCAATAGCGGTGATCCTGATAGAAGATCCCTTCTTTTCCGTCTGTGCTTCTGGCTCTCCAGAACAGGCCGTTCACATCCCCGTTCCATTCCACCACCCATCCATCGGGGATGGAAAGGGTGAAATAGGCGCTTTCATATTTTGTCCAATTGACTGAATTCCACTCTGCCATTCTGACCGTAGGTTCTGCCACTGGAAGCCCGGAACTGCCTGCGCCGGAAGAAGCTTCTTCAGAAGATTCATCTTCCACTGTTTTGGTGCCTTCCTTATCCTTTTCTTCTTTGCTTTCTTCCGTTTTAGAGCTTGTATCGCCGGAAGACTCTGTTTCTTGGGTTTTTTTGCTGGTCTCCTTGCTGCTGACGGAGGATTCTCCACCTTCCTTTCCGGTGGTTGTCCCCGTCTGACTGCAGGCAGACAGCATCGGCAGCAGACATACCGCCGCCATGAGAATAGCCAGTCTGTTTTTCGCTTTCATCATTTGCTCATCCTTTCTCATTTGGTTAATAATTCCCGTTTGTCCGGGGAAGTTCCACAAAATCTACTCCAAACTCAAAGGCATCTCCCTGCTGGAGTCCGAAAACATTCGGATCTCTGGTACTTTGATACACATGGTCATAACGGGTGGAAGCCTCCGCCACTCCGCCTCCCGGCACAGCGTAACTGTTCACTTCCCGGATCATTTCCGACTGCATTCTGGCCACCCAATCATGGGAAGCAGCATTATCCGCCATCATCTGATGCTGGATATTGGACGTGTAGGCATTCGTGTCCGCAATAATCCGAGACTGCCGCGCAAACGATTCCGACCGGACCTGTGCCATATTCATCTGCGCATTCTGTGCCAGAGAGATCAATTCTGCACGAACATCCTGCATTCCGGGCAGATAATCCAGTGTTTTATCCAGTTGCTTCAGTTCCTGAAAAGCCTTGTCAAAAGCGGCTTCTGCTGCTAAAAGCACCAGTTCATAGGAAGTATCCCAAAAATACTCTTCCACCTGCTGCTGCACCATTTGCGGCATATACCGCATTCCGAACACACTTCCCATGGGCTGCATCTGCAGCGACTGTACAGCAGCGATCCGCATAAGCTGCGTTACCCGCGTTTCTGCATACACCTTCAATTTTTGTCCTTCCGGGGATACGCCCGAATAAGTTCTGCCTGCCCATTCGCCGGAAGCGTTCAAAAAACCGTTTCGCAAAAAGTTCTGAATAATTCGTTCCTGCCGCTCTCGTTCAGTGGCTTCCGGGCGGCTTTCATCCACCAGAGAAAGCTGAGACAGCCCGCAGCTCTGCGCCAAGGCATCGCAGTATTCCGCAGCGGTATGATAGCTTTTCAAACGGAAAAAAGTCGGATTCCGTCCGGTGGTGGAATCCTCCAGACGATTCTGCAAAGCCGCTGTCTGGGGCATATAGTCAATATGCTTATAGAACGATTCTCCCACAAATACTATTTTAGCCGATTGATCCGGCGCCAGAAACGTAATGGAAAGGACCAGGGGATTGCTGACCAGATCAAACCGATCGGATACGGGAGCGCATTGATATGTCCAGTTTTTGGGGATGTAGGTTTTGATCAGAGGACGATTCCCCACAGTGCTGTCGTTGGGAACGGTTACATAATCCACGCATCCTCTGCCTTGCGGCGGCATCAGAACCGGCTGCTGACTGCTGCGGGAACGCAGTTGATACTTTGTTCCGCAGTTTGTGCACGCTGCTACTGCAGAAGAAGTATCCCATGAAAAATGGGCATGACATTTCGGGCATTGTACTTCTTTGATCATTTCAGCATTCCTCCTGTCTGAAGGTTTTCATCAATTCAGCATATTTCTGTCATCTATGTCAAAATTGTTTTGTTTATTATACCACAGTCCCGCATATCTTTCAATATTTTTCATCGCATTTCTGCGGATACCAGCCGGAGAAGCTGTTTTTTGGCCGTCCTTTTGTATCGGCAAAAAAACAGCACCGCAGCCATCAGCCGGATAGCTCTGTGCGATGCTGTTCTAACCTTCAGACAGGATCTCCATGTTCAAAATATCGGAAAACGGAAGTACCAATAGATCCGTGCCGCCTTTTTCAAAAAGGATCAGCCTGCGAAAAACAGGGTCCATTTCTTTGACCATGCCTTCCGCCGTTTCCCGGCTCCCTCCCGGTTTTCGGAGATCTCTGACAAAATAGTCCACCCGAACCTGCGGTTTCCTGCCCTCTTTCATCTGTTCTTCCATCTGATGAAGCGTACCATCTAAAAGCTGCAGTTCCCACTCGGACAATTCTTTTTCCGGCTCTGTCAGCCGGGCTTCTTCCTGAACCATTTCCTCATATCCCGCCAAAGCCGCAAACGGAGCAAATTGGGCGGCCCGTTCCCGAAGAGAAAGATAGGTCGGCCGCTTTGATTTCGGATAGGGAAGAAGGAGAATATCCGCATAGGTTTTTTCTGCCTGTTCTTCCGGTTTCATGCCTTATGCCCCCCGATCTGCCCGTTTCGTTCTATCGTAGTGCCGCCTTCAAAAAAGTTCATGCCCCGCAGCACGGCGTTTTTCCCAAACCGTTCCTGCAGCCGCAGCATAGCCTGCACCATACGCCTTTCTTTTTCCTCCCGCTCTTCGTCTTCCTGAGGCACAGCATCCGCAAAGAAACTAAGCTGTTCCGGCTCCGGCTGAGGCACTGCTTCTTCGGGAATCAAAGCGCAGGCCGCTATGGTAATGCGCCGGACCAGCAGATCCGGGTCCGTAATGCGGCGGTACACTTCCGCTGCTGCCTGCACGATCCTGGAAGCGGAAGAAGTATATCCGCCCAGCACCTGCGTCCCATGAGCGTGGGATGGATGGGCACGGCCATAATGATCCGGCACTACTTTTCCCCGATACACTTTCCCGGTTTTTCGCACCGTATAGATCACCTGTCCATCGTCCGAAACGGAATCCGCACGCAGGCTTTCCTTATCGTAATTTATGGTAAGAACGATTTGCTTTGTCACCACTTTTTGGGCGACCAGATCATGTGAAAGCAGTTCCGCCATCTCTTTGACGATCAATAAGGCTTTGTCATATTCGTACGGTTCTTTCAGGACTTGTCCGGAAGAGAGAGAATGCGTCTCCGGCCGATATTTTTTGATCTCCCTCATAGTCACCGGTTCCCATCCCCAGGCATGATCGATCAGCAATTCCGCATTCACACCAAAGGTGCGGTACAGACGTTCCACTGCCGGCGCCTCCAGGGATGCTCTGGCAATATCTCCCATTGTATACAGTCCCAGCGACTCCAGTTTTCGGCTCAGCCCCGGACCCACCCGCCAAAAATCCGTCAGCGGCCGATGACACCAAAGCAGTTTCCGGTAAGAGATCTCATCCAGAGAAGCCACCCTCACTCCATCCCGATCGGCCGGGATATGCTTAGCCACAATATCCATTGCTATTTTGGCAAGATACAGATTGGAACCGATCCCGGCTGTGGCGGTGATACCGGTCGTATACAGCACCTCTCGAATCATTGTCATCGCCAATTCATGGGGCGTCAGCCGATAGGTCTGCAAATAATGTGTAACGTCTAAAAACACTTCGTCGATTGAATAGACATGAATATCTTCCGGCGCTACATATCTGAGATAGATCGAATAGATCCGGGTACTATACTCTTCATACAGCTTCATCCGAGGAGTGGCCGTGATATAGGTGAGCTGCAGGGAGGGGTCCTCCTGCAAAGCAGACGCATCAAAGGAAGAGGACGAAAAAGAATAGTCTCCCTGTTCGTCCGGACGGATCCGACCGCTGCGAACAGCCTTCCGAAGACGTTCCTGATTCACTTCCCGCACTCGTCCGATCACTTCAAACAAACGGGCCCTCCCGGGAATGCCGTGTGCTTTCAAAGATGGCGACACCGCCAGACAGATGGTTTTTTCTGTCCGGGAAAGATCTGCCACCACTAAATTGGTGGTGAGAGGATTCAGATGCCGCTCCACACATTCCACACTGGCGTAAAAACTTTTCAGATCGATCGCAATATAAACAGGTTCCATCCCGGTTTCTCCTATTTCGATACAGGACATTCCACAAACCATCGTCCGACCCGGGAAGCAAACAATTCGCTGGTTTTTTCAAAAAACAGATGCCTCTCTTCTCCGCGGATCACCACCGTATAGCAATCGCCGCTGCGATGATGCTCCAGCGAATCAGCCGGACGAAAATCCCTGATCTCATCAATTTTGAAAATACGGCCGTCTGACCATACGATGGATCGTGGCCACATATACCCGGTAGAATCAAAATCGGTATTCACTTTTACATACACTCTGTCACGATTTCGTTTCATGTTGTTCGCCTCCCCGGTCACGGAACATTTCCCTTCTAAAAACAAAGCGTCTGTCCGGCTCTGTCATCTCTACGCTTCCTCTTCCATCCGTCTATACCTTTCAATTTCCTCCTGAGAGGCATAGTCTTCCGGCAAAAGCACTCCCAACACCCGGCCGATCAGATACACCGATTCCTCTTCTCCGAACTGCATGACCGGATAATCCGGATGAAAAGAATGAAGACCATCCGGACGATATTCTTTGATATAGGTTTCATTCCCCACAATAAAAGCTCCGATTTCCCCGCTTTGCAGCGTATCGAAAGGGGAGAGGCGCTGCACCAGCACCTCCTGTCCCTGATGAAACACCGGTTCCATACTATCCCCGCTGACGGAAAAAACACTGTCCGCCCGAGCAGTTTTAGCGCTGGCATAGACATAGAGCGGACAGGAATGACATTCAAACTCCGTCGGGTCCCCGATGCCGGCTGCCAGCGACCGATCATATCGCATCAGCACCCGAAGCTCCGGAATACAGCGGTTTTCTTCTTCCTGCTGCAAAGCCGTCATCAACGCACAGACAGCCTTCCGATGTCCCTCCGACAAGGTTCCGAATTGCTGCATAAACGCCTGCTGCTCTCGGTTCCAGGAGGGAGCAGGGGAAGAAAGAGCAAACAGTTCATAAAGACTGATATGAAGCTGTGCGCAGATAGCAGGCAGCAGATCCACATCCGGACGGGAACGGCCATTTTCCCAATTACTGACAGAATTGGACGTAATGCCAAGCGCCGATGCCAATGCTTTCTGCTCCATCCCACACTGCTCCCGATAGTGCCTGATCATTTTGCAGATGACCGAAAGGTCCTCTGCGGCACCTGTCTCCTGTTGAAAAGATTTTCTGGTTCTTCTCGCCATTGACAGCACCTCCTCCGCTTGATTCTATTGTAACACATTAAAATACATATGTAAAGAGGAATATTTTGCATTTACTACAATAAATTGCGTGTTCTCGGCTCGTTTTTTTTCAATTTCAATTCCGGCAGCAACACCGCTATTTCCTCTGTTTCACCCTTCGGACGCCAAGCGGCCACAAAAGCGACCCGGGCTTCCACCGGCTCATAGCCTTTTTGCCGGAACGACTCCAATTCCGCAGAAAACGCCCGAGAAAACTTCGCCACCCTTTCTCCGGAAGGTTCTGTGCAAAGATACTCTCCTTCTACGGCAAGCAAGGCTCCGCTGTGCAGCCGTACAATACGCCTTTTCTTATCCCGGAAAAAATCCAGAAAGACATCCCGGAACGTCATATCCAGCCACAGTTCCTCCGGTTCTTCCGGATGGCTGTCGTCCCGCACCCGCTCGACCCCTTTGCACGCCGGCCATTGTACCGTACCCGTTTCATAATGGATAAACAATTGTTTTTTGGCGCGGGTCATGCCCACATACAGCAGCCGCTTCTTTTCTTCCTGATCGGCCCGATCTCCCCGCCAGGTCAGAAACACAGTATCATACTCCCGTCCCTTGGCCTTATGAATGGTAGAAACCGTTACACAAAGCGAATGATCTTCATAAAAATCTTCAAATCGGGACTCCTTCAGAAACTCCTCTAAATCCGACCGATACCGCTGAGGATACAGGGAGGAAAACTTTTCCATCATACAAAGACAATTCGGCAGACACCGGCTGTCCGCATACACCTTCTGCAAACGCTCTCCGGCCTGCTGCCATTGGGTTTCGGAAATCATCGGTTCATCGCTGTCATAGTCAAGCGCTTTGAGCAAAAACCGTACCTCCGCTACATCAAACATGGAGAAGCCTCCGGCTGAGCGTAAAAGCTGCGCCCGGATCCCGAGTTTTCTCAGCAGGCAGACCATCTGTAAGGCTTCTTCATTGGTTTCGGTCAGGATACCTATGCTCTGATTTCCCGGCTGATCCGCCGTCGCCTGCGCCACAGCGGTTAAAAACAGGGGAGAAGTATGCTCCACGATCACCGTCCGACCCTTCAGGCCCGAAACCGAATGCAGCGGACGGGTTTTCATCCGATTCCGGAAAGTGGATACAAACGCTTCCGCCAGGGATACAATGCTTTTTTCACTGCGGTAATTATCCGTCATTTCATATTGGACCGCCTTTGAAGAGGAAAGAAGCTGCTTCATATAACGGGCATCCGCTCCCCGGAATCCGTAAATATTCTGGTCATCGTCCCCAACGGCGATCACCTTCATCTCTTCATTCTGAGCCATCAAAGCCTCCACCAGCGTATATTCCTCTTCATCCATGTCCTGTGCTTCATCCAGAACCAGAACCGACAAGGCGCATTTTCTGTTTTCCGCTTCTCCGTCCCGGATCGCCTGAGCAGCCGCTTTCACAATATGCTCCGACCGGTTCAGACTTCCGATGCGCCCCAACAGATCAAAGCTGTACGAATGAAACGTCTTTACCGTCACTCCATAGGCAAGGCTTCCCACCAATTCAATCAGCCGCAGCTTGAATTCGGTTGCAGCCGCACGGGAAAACGTCAGCATCAGAAGCTGCTCCGGGCGGACGTCTTCCAGCATCAGCAAACAGGCCAGCTTATGCACCAGCACCCGGGTCTTTCCGCTTCCGGGTCCGGCTGCGATCACAATGCACCGGGATGTGTCGTCCTGCAGCACACGGGTCTGCAGAGGGGACAAAGAAGCAAACAGCTCCTGATACATATCCGGGGTGATCTGCCGATAGATTTCCGTCAGACGTTCTCCTTTGAAATACTTTTTAATAAACTTCCCGGAACGAAGATGAAAATAATCATGAAGATACGTTTGGGAGACAGAAGGATCCCGCAGCACCCGTTCAGCCCATTCGGCGATAAAGTGGATCTGTCTGTTTTTTTGCGTATAATACTCCTGAAGAGGACGATAGTCCTCCGCTTTATATTGGATCCGGGAATCCTCCACCAGCCGTTCGATTTCAAGACTATGATACCGGATTAAAAAATTTCCGATGGAGCGCATGGAACGAATCCGGGATAAATACCAGATTGCCTCCTCGGTCTCCCGGATAGAAAAGGGCTTTTCCCCGCACAGTTCCGGGTGTTCATGGGAAAACTCCCCGCAGACGGTCACAAGAGAAAAACTGATGGTCCGCAGATAACGAGAAGGAGAAAACTGCTTTTGGGCGGATACAAAGAGTCTTGACAAAAGATAGCGGGCAAATGCATGGCGCCGTTTGGTTTTTTCCCGCAAAACAGATAAGGAAATAGCAGGCGTCAGGGAATAATAGCCATGATGCTCAAATCCCGTCCGGCGAAGATCCCCGGCAAGAAGCAGAAAATGGAACAACTGCCGCAGCTTTTTGACGGTGCAGAATGACAGACCCTCCTGCTGAGCCATTTCATTCAATTCCTTTATGGAGATTTCTTTTTCCTTTTCTTCCATGTGTTCAAGCAAAAAGCATTCCAAAGCAGCAAAATCCTCAAAAATCGCTCCAGACTTGTTTTTTCCTCCTTTGATCACGATGCCGGCATATAGATCCCGTTCATCGGCCAGAATTCCTTCCTGACGCAGCAGGCTGATGCAGGAGATAATTTGTTTTTTCTCCACGCCGATCTGCTGCGCCAGACAATCCACCCGGGAACGAAGCTGACTGTGGCGCACGATAGACGTGTTATGAGCGGAGATCAAAGCGGCCGTCAATTTGATGCATATCGTTTTCTCGCTGTCGCTCATCAACTGAGAAGAACGGATCTTTCCGATCGCTTCGGTAATAGAACCTACCTGCAAAGCCGAAGCATACACCTGCATCCGGTTCGGATCCCTCCGGATATAGCCGCTGTGCTCTAAAGAGGCCAAAGCGGTTTTCAGGTGCATTTCCATATGGGGCTCAAACGGATCCCATCCGGCTTCGGAAGCCAGTTCTTCCGGAGAACAGGATAAGTGCCGATCTTCTTTTGTCAGCGCTTTGATGGCTTTGAAGATTTGCTTGATTTCGCTGATATTCACTTTGGAGCGCTGCAGCCGCATGAAATGACGGCGAATATCATCCCTGCTGTACAGCAGATAACAATCTGCCTGCACAGCGGGATCCCGTCCGGCCCGCCCGGATTCCTGCACAAAGTTTTCCGGCGAATCCGGAATATCAAAATGGACCGTCATCAAAACATCCTTTTTATCCACCCCCATCCCGAACGCCGAAGTGGCCACCATCACCCGCACTTCGTTGCGGATAAACGCTTCCTGATGAGCGATCTTTTGCTCCGATCTCATTTTTCCGTGATAGGGAAGAGAAGGAAATCCATCTCTTGTCAAAGACTCTGCCAGCTTCTCCGCCGCTTTCGTAGTAGAAACATACACAATGGTCGGACAGACATGAAAGGTCAGAAGGTGCCGGAGACTGTTATATTTTTCCTCATATTTCCCGGTTTTCAGCACATGGTAATGCAAATTCTCCCGATCGGAAGGGGCACTCAGGATCTCCATGCTACAGCCGGTTTTCTCCTGAAAATACCGGCAGATATCCTCGAGCACCTCCGGTTTGGCGGTAGCGGTAAAACAGGATACAGGGATTGGGTCACGCAGCCTTTTTTTCTGCTGAAGCTCTTTCAAAAAATCTCCGATATACAAATAGTCCACCCGGAAATCCTGCCCCCAGGCCGAAAAACAATGCGCTTCATCAATAACAAACCGGACCACTCTGCGCTGCAGCAGGATCCTTTCCACAGAAGCGCTTCGAAGAGATTCCGGCGATAGATAGACGATCGAAGCCTCTCCGTCCAATAATCTGCGAATCGTTTTCGAGCGTTCAAAAGGATCCTGCAGGCTGTTCAGAGCTTCCGCCTCCGTAATGCCTCTCTGCACAAGCTGATCGACCTGATCCTTCATCAAAGAAAGCAGGGGAGAGATCACTACCGTCAATCCCTGCTCGATCTGTCCGGCCATCAGGGCAGGCAATTGAAAGGTCAGCGATTTTCCTCCCCCTGTCGGAAAAACAGCGGCAATTGATTTCCCACAGACGGCTTTTTGCACAGCCCTTTCCTGAAGCGGCTCGCCCCGGTATGTCAAAAAAGAATCATAGCCAAAAAAGCGCTTCAATGCCGCATGAATATCCCACCGACTGCTGCAGTAGGCACATCCTTTCCGGCAGGGTGTTTGCTGCAGGATCCGAACCAACTCTTCCGCCATCGGATAGTAACGGGAAAGCCAGACAGGGAGCATTTCCCGACGCTCTATGGAAGCCAGCGCATAAGCCGACTCTACCGGATAGCGAAGCAGAAAGGAAGCAATATTCACATTCTCGCATAGTTGCCCCTTCAGCTCCTCCTGAACCTTCGCAGACAGCACAAAGGGAAGCACCATCCGATGTCTTTTCTCAAAGAAACACTTTGCCCAACGCTCCCGATACACTAAGGAAGAAAGGATGTCCGTCCATCCGGAAGAAAGGGCTTTCTGAGCTGTTTTCTCCTGCTCGAACAGTTCTCGGATCCGTCGGACTTTTTCTTCTCCCGACAAAACCCTTTCTCCCTGTTCCTCTTCCCAGAAACGGGAAGCCTGCCGGGCAGAAAGAAAGAGCGGCATCAGCAGCATGACATCGACCACTTCCGGATCATTCAAAAAATCAGGACATTCGGACAAAAGAGAAACTTTCTCCCGAATGTCAAATCCGCACCAGAAGGAAGCTCCCTGTGCAAACCGAAGCCATTCCTTTAGAGAATCGGATGCAAAAACAGCGCCATCTTCCCGAAGACCGTGTATGCACTGCAAGGTTTTTCCGGAAGGATCTGTTTCCAGATCAAAAAACACGATACCGCTCATCGTCAACCTCCCTTTCCTGCCCGGAACCGATCCATACTTATTCTGAGAAGATTATATCACACTCACTCTCTTCTTTTCAACCGCCGATCCCGGTCCGGTCCCCGGGCGCAAAGGCGAAAATCCGGTATTTTGGAACGATCTTGACAGTTCCCATTGGTTTCTTCATAATTTGTTAAAAAATAGTTGCAAAATGGCCGGAGAGGTAGTATAATAACAAAAAGACAATGCCCGTGTCTTACCGATCGGGCCAATACACAAAAAGGAGAGTAAAACATGAAAGCATTCAAAATCATTCTCACGCTGCTGATTTTATCCTTCGTCGGACTGTTAGTAACTTCCTTTGTCATGGATGAATTAGCTTCCGGCAGCGTAGAAAGCCAGCTCAACGCCATTGAACTCCCCGCCGGTGCCTCCAAAGAAGCTTCTATTTCCAAAACCGGAAAGCTCACCTCCAAAACAGGCGCTCTTCAGTATTACGGAGCCATTTTGGTCAAAAGCAATCAATCACTGGGTGAAATGCGCAGCCACTATCTTTCCAGACAGCCCGATGGCCTGACCCTGCAGATCATCCCCCTGTCCGATGCAGCCAAAACGTTCGGAACAGATTTTGATTCCAAGCTGCGGTTCAATCAGCATGATTCTGCTCCTCAGGGGTATTACATCATTTACGCCTTTGCAGAACCTCCCATGCCGTTCCCGATGTTTGATTATCGAACCTATTTCTGATTTTTTTCCCCGCCGAGTTTTTCAGCGGGGATTCTTCTTGAAATCACCGAAAACCATTAAACACAAAACACAGACAAAATAATAACGGAGGGAAATCATGTATCGCAATTATTTTTTTGATTTGTACGGAACATTGGTTGACATCAACACCAACGAATGGAATGACGAACTGTGGGAGAATATGGCTAAGATCTACGCCATGTCCGGAGCCATTTACACTCCGAAAGAACTGCAGCAAACTTACAATGCCTATGTGATCGAAGAAATAAAATCGATTCCTCACGAAAAATACACCACTAATCCCGAACCGCAGATCCTTCACGTCTTCCAGCGCCTATTCACCGAAAAATCTGTTCCCTGCAGCGAAGAGATCGCTGCCTGGACCGGAAAGGTTTTCCGGGCGCTTTCACTCAAATATATCCGGCTGTACGATGGGGTAGAGGAGCTTTTTGAGGCTATCCGCTCACATGGCGGAAAGATCTATCTGCTTTCCAACGCTCAAAGAATCTTCACCGAACCGGAGATCCGGATGCTTGGTCTTTACGATGAATTCGATGACATCTTGATTTCTTCCGATGAAGGCTGCGCCAAGCCCGATGTCAAGTTTTATCAGAAGATGCTGGAGAAACATCACCTGCTTCCGGAAGAAACCATTATGATCGGCAACGATTCTGTTTCTGACATCAAAGGATCCTATCAAGCCGGACTGGATTCTTTGTATCTGCACACCAATATTTCCCCGGACGTCCAGGGAAAACTGCTGGCCAAATACCAGATCATGAGCGGCAGCCTGCACGAAGCACGCATCGCCCTCTTTGGGGAATAAGAGCATCCTTTTTCAGCACCCACAAATATTTAAGGGGACCGTCCTTGAACAGACGGCCCCCTTTATCATGCAGAAAAGCGGGAACCATCTGTCAGAAGGTTCCCGCTTTGATTAGATGAAACAGACTCTTTCAGGCCGGTGCATCATTCTGTTTCGGAAGTTTCTACTTCGGATACTTTTTCAGAGCCTTCCGCCGGTTCACCGGATTCAGGCGCACTTTCGGGTTTCTCGGAAGAATCTCCGGAAGCGTCGCTCTCCGTTTTAGAAACATCAGAACCTTCTCCGGAAGTTTCGGAACTTTCTTCCGTCTTGCTTTCCTCTTCCGGTTCGGACGCTTCAGCCGTTATATTGGTTTCGTAGGAATATCCGGTTTTCTTGGTAATGACTTCATACAGTTTATCATAGGTTTCATAACCATAGAAGCTGTAATAATTCTTCGTAGAGGGACGAACGGTATCATAGTTATGATAGCCGCTGAGATAAGAGGATTCCAGAGAACCATCACTGGTCAGCACCAGGTCCTCAAAATACTCTGCCGTATAATAGGTCAGCTCCACCGGCTTCTTAGAAGAATCGTCCTTCAAGGAAACCGTCACTTTATACACAGCATACAGACGATTGAAATCATAGGAGCTGGATTCCGTTTTCGCTCCCAGCACCAGACCGAGATACTCTTTCGAGTTCAGGGTCACACCGGTTTTGCTGGTATCGCTGTCAATAAAGGACTCCACTTCGCTCTTCACATCGGTCAGGATCGAATCGGAAACTTGTTCCAACTTGGCCATTCTTACCTTCAGACCAGTGACTTCATATTCTTTCTTCAGAGCAGCCGGCTTCTTCTTGTATTCTTCGATCATGTAGCTTTCCAGACTGTCGTAGGAAGAATAGGGGCTTTTCAGTTCCACAACGACCTTGTCACCGTTGCTCAGACCGCTTTCCTTGTCGATTGAGTAGCTGAAATAATAATCGGAAGAAGAGGTTTTGACATAGGCATATCCATTAGGAGCGGTACCCTCAAAGGTTACGGAAATACCTGCGAAAAGATCCACCGCTTCCACTTCTTTCAGACCTTCCACGGTAAACTCCGGATTGGAACCGGTCACTTCACAGTTCAGAAATTCGAGAATATCTTTCTTGGCCGTGTCGGAGATCTTCCATTTTGCTTTCACAACATCCCCGTTGGAAAGTTCCTCCGACTTATCCAGCTTCAGGCTCTTTTTAGCATAATAAGCAATCAGCGTGGTGGGGTCTCCGCTTTCAATCTCCCCGGCGTGTTTGAACTGACGGGCTTCCTTTTTGTAGCTCAGTTTGGATTTCCAATCAGAGGAGAAGCTGTCCTCATCAAAGCTTACAGTAGCTGTGCCGGAGCCGGTATAACCCTCAAATTCCACCGTGACATATTTGTCCAGGTCGATCGACTGAGGCTTATTCAGAAGACCGGAGATCACATTGACAAGAATAATAATTCCCACGATCACAACCAGTGCAATACCGATCAGAATAAAGGGGAGGGGGCTCAGCGGTTTTTTCGGAACAGCCGAAGCGGCCGGAGCAGGAGTGGGAGCCGGGGCGGGAGAAGAGAAGGAATCCTTCCCCTCCGGGATCGGAGCCGTAGCGTCCAGATCCGGCTTCAGGGGATCGCCGAGCTTATACCCGCAAACCGCACAAACCTTTGTGCCCGGCTTCATGACGCCGTGACATTTGGGGCAGACCTTCGTATCTCCGGAAACAGATGCTGCTGCAGGAGCAGGAGTCGGAGCAGAGGTCGGAGCGGAAGCCGCCGCTTCCGTTTTTGTGCCGCATTTCGGACAGAACTTTGCGCCGGGTCTCAGTTCCGCTGCGCATTTGGAGCAGACATTTCCACCCGCAGCAGGAGCCGGGACCGGAGCAGGAGCGGAAGCGGAAGCCGCCGCTTCCGTTTTAGCGCCGCATTTCGGGCAGAACTTTGCGCCGGGTTTCAGTTCCGTTCCACATTTAGCGCAGGCATTTCCACCCGCAGCAGGAGCCGGGACCGGTGCAGGAGCCGCACCCGCAGCTTCTGTTTTGGCGCCGCATTTCGGGCAGAACTTTGCGCCGGGTTTCAGTTCCGCTGCGCATTTGGGGCAGACATCAGCACGAACGGAATCCGTTTTTTCCGGAGTTTCCGGTTCTTTGCTCAAAGAGATAAACGAATCGCTTTTGACACTGTCAGCAGAGGGCTGCGGAAAAGCGGGTGCAGCAGCCGTTTTTTCGCCGCATTTCGGGCAGAACTTTGCACCGGGTTTCAGCTCAGCGCCGCATTTAGAGCAAGTATCACCGGAAGAAGCAGGTTCTTCCGATACAGCCGCTCCGCAAACCGGACAGACAGTATCCCCTTCTTTCAGGAGAGAAGCACATTTTTTACATCTCATAAATTGCATATCCTCCATTTCTTCACAATACTATTGGCTTGAAAACAAGACAATCCAGCAAATTATGGCATAACTTGCTGTAATACATTATAAAGAGATTTTTCCAGTTAGTCAATAGCATTTCAAAATCCCGTGGAAATAATTTTCCAGACAAAACCACCTGTCAAGCCGGAATATCTTCTGTCAGGGTGGAGATATCCGCAAAGCGATACCCCTGCTGTTCCAGCTTTGTTAAAAGAGTATCCAGTATTTTAGCATTGGTTTCGGAGGTGCTGTGCAGCAGCAGGATGGCCCCGTTGTGAATGCGGGGAAGCAGTTTTCCGAGGGCTTCTTCTTCCGATGGCTGCTGATCGGTATACCAGTCTACATACGCCAGACTCCAGAATACCGTTGTATAGCCTAATTCCTGTGCCATTTTCAAGTTATTTTCACTGTATTTTCCCTGAGGCGGGCGGTAGTATTTTTTCATCTTTTCGCCGGTCGTTTCTTCAAACAGTTCTTCCAGAGAGGTCAGTTCTTTTGCAAAGGTCACCTCATCGGAGATCTTCGACATATCCGGATGATGGAACGTATGATTGCCAACAGTATGTCCTTCCCGCACCATCCGCCTGACCAATTCCGGAGCACTGCTGATATAGTTTCCGACCAGAAAGAAGGCAGCCGGCGCCTGATGCTTTTTCAGCACATCGAGGATCCGTTCCGTTTGCCCGTTTTCATACCCCGCATCGAAGGTCAGATAAATCTGTTTCTGAGAAGAATCGCCGATATAATAAGCGTTCCATTGTTTCAGATGCTCTGCAGAAGCGTTTCCGACAGGGGTTCCGCCCTCCTTGGGAAACGACAGTCCCCAATTCGCCTCTGCCGCTGCGGGCAGGGCGTAATGATCATATACACCGCTTCCGACCAGAAGAACCGCCACCGCCAGCAGCAGGGCCACACCGGAGGCCACCAGACTTTTCCGGTTAAAGATCAGATACATTCCCCTCACCATCCCAACATCAGACTTCCCTTCAACCTATGCTCCTCCCTGAAAAAATATGCTGCCCGCAAAAAGCGGACAGCATCCGGAGTGTAAACCTATTTTACCAAAGAAGCCAACTGAGACAATTTCGGAAAATATTCATCTAAAATATCTGCCGCTGTGGAGAGCATATATTCAAACACCGTCCCACTGAAAGCCGATTCATAAAAGCTGGCGGTCAGTCTCAGATACATGAGCCCTTCCCGAAAATCAATGCACAAACATCCATCCCGGATCGAATGATTCACCATAGAAGCCGCAATCGCTAAATCGCCCGCTGTTTCATCTGTCACTGGAAGAGGCAGCGGCGCAAACAGCGTCATCAGCATTTTGGAAGGATCAATAGAAATGCGGTATTTCTGTTCCAGCGCACACCCGCTGACTGCGCATTTGACCGACAATTCCTTATCATTTTTTTCATATCGGATCTCCATTCGTTCCAATGCTCGGCATAGCGAGCAATAACTTTCCCACGATTTTGACGCAATAAGAGTCATGAGTTTCTCCTCCCGGCACCTGTTGGCAAAACCAATTCGTTTGCCGCTGCATTCAATATACCATATGACGAGGGCGAAAGCAGGGGAAATGGGAGAAGCAGGTCGCCTTATTCAGAGGTTTCGGATAAAATAATCGGTCTGACAGCAGACGCCAGATACAGCGAACCAAAAACCAGAACCACGCCCGAAGGTCCGGCTTTTTGGCGGGCCTCCCGATAGGCGGACAGCAGATCTTTTCCGGGCGAAACCAACGGGCACAAAGGCTTTGCGGCCTCAGCCAGTTCTTCTGCCGTCATCTTTCGTGGATTATCCGGCTCAACTGCAATCACTTCCTGAAGCAGCGGCAGTACTTCCTTCAGAGAACGGTCCACATCTTTATCCGCCAGCATCCCAACGATCCCCACAATCGTTTTCCCGGAAAGATATTGTCTCACAGCCGCCCCCAAAGCAGCCGCTCCGTCCGGATTATGCGCTCCGTCCAGAAGGATCAGCGGATCTTTTCCCAGCACTTCCAGCCGGGCCGGAAAACAAACGGCAGCAAACGCCTCCCGAACAGCTTCCGCCGGAACCGGAAACCCTTTTTCCTTCAGCACTTCCAAAGCCGTCAGCGCTGTCACGGCGTTTTTAACCTGATGGGCTCCGATCATTTTCAGAAAACAGTGCAAAGGCTCTCCCATATAAACCGTATCAAAAAAGGTTCCGTGGATGTCGGAAGACAGCACCGTGGCTTTTTCGGGAAGTGCTGTCCAAAGACGAGTACGGCTTTCTCCGGCCCGCCTGCGAATCATCGCCATAGCGGTTTTTTCCTGTTCGCCATATACCACGGTATCGCCGCCGTCCTTCATGATCCCGCATTTTTCAAAGGCAATCTGCTCATAGGTATCTCCCAGGATATGGGTATGGTCCAGAGAAATGGAAGTAATGACCGAAACCAGTGGACAGTCTATGATATTCGTGGCATCGAATCTGCCGCCAAGACCGGTTTCCAGCACCACAACGCTGCACTCCGTCTGCACAAACCATTCCAGAGCCACTGCAAACACAAGCTCAAACTCCGTGATGATCTTTCCCTCCGCATTCATCTGTTTCACCACCGGAAGGATCCGCTCCACGATCCCGGCCAATGCGTCCCGGGGAATCATTTCCCCATCCACAGAGATCCTTTCCCGGAAATCCAGCACATACGGCGAAATAAACAGCCCCGTCCGGTATCCGGCCTTCGTCAGCGCAGCCGCCATCAAAGTGCAGGTGCTTCCTTTTCCGTTGGTACCGGCAACATGAACGAACTTCAGAACACGGTCTTTTGCTCCCAGACGATCCGTCAATTCCCGGATCCTATCCAATCCGGGCTTGACCCCGAATGGAAGCAGGGAATGAATAGCTGCCACAGCCTCTTCATACGTCATTTTACTTTCTCCCTTTCCTGTCAGGTCACCATCATGATCAGGCCCCTGTTACGATCGCCCACCACGATATATATATAGTATACCCCCTCAGAATATGATTTGCAACCCGCCTTCTCCAAGCCGGGGAAAACCTTTCCTGAAAACTTGCACTTACAAAGGGGAGGAATCCAGGAAGATGTACTTCTGGTCGCAGGCTGTACTCCCAAAAGAATGCGCCGGGCTTCCGGATTTCTTCCCCCCTGCCGATTCCGGAACCCGACACGATATACTGAAAATACCAGAAAAAACAAATCAAGAAAGAGGGTGGACCCAATGGGAACAAAAACAGAATGAACAAAGAAACAAGAGGCACACCCACATAGAGGACAGGTCTGCTTGCAGAAGGGCATCCGTAATGCTATAATGAAAGCATCTCATCGGTTAGGAGGCATTATTATGGAGCAGCGAACTCCTCTGCTGACCTGCCTGCAGGAACACGACAAACTCCACCGCTCCTCTTTTCACACGCCGGGCCACAAATGCTCATCTTTTCTTCCGCTTGAGCTGCTTCGGCTGGATTATACGGAACTTCCGGATACAGACGCTTTGTACGAAGCGGCCGGCGCTATCCGAAAAACAGAAGAAGCGCTGTCACACCTGTTTCATTCCGGGAGGTCCCTGATCTCCGCTGGCGGATGTACATTGGCCATTCAAACCATGCTCAAGATAGCTTCCGATCGGGGCAAAACCATTCTTTTTGCCCGCAACGCCCATCGGAGTGCCGTCAGCGCCGCCGCCCTGCTCGGGATTGACCCCGTCTGGCTGCTGCCAACAGGAGACAACGGATTCACCGGAACGATTCGGCCGGAAGAGGTGGAGGAGGCGTTCCGAAACTATCCGGATGCTTCTGCTTTATACATCACTTCTCCCAGTTATTACGGAGAAATCAGTGATATTCCGGTTCTTTCGGACATATGTCATCAGCATGGCGCCCTGTTGATCGTGGATAATGCACACGGTTCTCATCTGGCCTTTATGAAGGAAAACCTTCATCCGCTGCATCTCGGAGCGGATATGACTGCTTGCTCCCTGCACAAAACCCTCCCGGTACTGACCGGGGGAGCAGCACTGCAGATCCGATCGCAGGCCCATGCCGAAGGAGCCAAGGAAGCGATGGCTTTGTTCGGCTCTACCAGCCCTTCTTACCCGATCATGTGCTCCATTGACCTTTGCGTTGACTACCTGCTGCATCAGGACGGCATCAGCGCCTATCAAGCCTGCGAAAAACGAGTGGAGTCCATTCGTCAAACCGCTGTACAATGCGGTCTGCAACTGCCTTCCGGCCTTTGCGATCCGCTTCGCATCACCCTGAACACAGCCTCCGTCGGCTTGACAGGAAAACAGCAAATCGCCTATTTTGAATCCTGCGGAATCGACTGCGAATTCTGTGACGGAGAAAACGCCGTCATGATCTGCACACCATTCAATACAGAAGAGGATTTTCTCCGCCTGGAAACCGCTGTCCGGCAAATGCCCCGGAAGGAAGCTCTCCTGCCCCGCAAACGATCCTTCTTTCTCCCGCAGCAGCGTCTATCTCTCCGCCAGGCCGTGCTGTCGCCATCCGTTTGTCTGCCTGTTGAACAAGCAGAAGGGCATATTGCAGCAGACACCGCCTGCCCTTGTCCTCCCGGAGTCCCGCTGATCATGCCGGGGGAGATCATCTCAAAGTCCGTTCAAAAAGAACTGCTTCAGGCAGGAATCCGGAGCATTCGGATCGTGCGGGACAAAGCCGGATCAACCAGCCCGGATCCGAATTAAACTTTCAGTTTAGGAAAGATTCATTGACAAACATTTTCAGATATGGTATCATGTAGAAGATGACAGAATTTCTGTCGTGAGTTTACATTATTTTATTGATATGGAGGTATATCTATGGCTATCACCGATTCTGAACTCAGAAAAGCAAACCAGATCTTCGACGCAGTGGTGGATCTGCTTCCCGAAGTCGGCATCAAAAAATTCGACCCTAACCGACAGGATCTGAAAATCACTTTCAGCGTAACGGGAGACGATTTCCCGATGAAGTTCGTTTGGCGCATCAAACCCAAGCAGGAACTGATCTCGATTCTCTCTCCGTTCACCTTCAATTTCAGAGAAGATAAGATCATGGACGGCATGATCGCTCTGACTGCTATCAATTACAGCCTGCTCAACGGCTCCTTCGATCTGGACATGAGCGACGGCACCGTTTTCTTCCGCATCAACACCAGCTTTACCGGAACGACCATCACCAAGGATCTTCTGGATTACCTGGTCCGTGTGTCTGCTAATACTGTGGACAATTACAGCTATCGTCTGTTTGCCCTGAATAAAGGCATCAGCACGCTGGAAGAGTTCCTGGAATGGTTCCACAAAGACGATTGATTCAGTCATGTTCAGGCGGCTGTCTGCAAAGATCTGCCGCCTGATTTTATGCAAAAAAGAAGAAGAAAAATGGAAAGAGTTCCCAAAAATGCCTGTGGGAATCAATAAAAAAGGTGGGATTTGAATGGCAACGTTGTCAAACAGTGTATTTATGAACCTTCTGCTGAAAACGGCAGAAACGAAAAAAACAGGAAACAGCCTCAGCGTGGAAGTCTTATTTCTGGCCATGCTGGACTACATTGTCAATTCCGATGCCATGGATATGACAGAGGAACAGATCAAAATGAAAAACTGCATCAGCGGAATGTGCGATCCGATGAAGGCCGAAAGAAAGCTTTCAAAAATACTCAAATCCCGCAAAGAAACTTTTATGGACTCGATCATGCTCCAGAAACTGATGAACGAAGCGGAGACGATGAGTAAAAAACTCTCTCGCACCGAAATCACCGCCGATACGGTGGCTTCCTGTATCATAGCTTCTCCCACACATCTGATTTCACAATTATTCCAGAAAAACGATGTGGAAAGTGCTTCTTCCGCTTCGGAACCTTCGGCAGAAGAAGAGACAGCCGAAAGCCTGCCGGATATTCCGACGGAACAGATGACGGAAGAGCAGTTAGAGGAGCTTCGCTGTCAAAGGCTCCAGAAAGTCGCTTCCTATGTTGAAAAGACCAAGAAGATCACCAACTTCCTGCTGGATCGTCTTTGCGGTCAGAATAACGCCATTTCCACCTTTGCTTCTGGATATTTCCAGTCGCTGATGCTGGATTTGACCGACCGCACCAGAACCACTCCCAGAGCCACGTTTCTTTTTGCCGGACCTCCCGGCGTTGGAAAAACCTTTTTGGCAGAATCAGCCGCCGAAGTGCTGGGGCTTCCGTATCAGCGCTTTGACATGAGCGAATATTCTGATAAGGAAGCAGCTTTAATGTTCTGCGGCTCGGATACAGTGTACAAAAACTCCGCAGAAGGTCACCTGACTTCTTTTGTCAAGGAACACCCCCGCTGTGTTCTGCTGTTTGATGAAATCGAAAAATGCCACACCACTGTCATTCACATTTTCCTGCAAATGCTCGATGCCGGACGGGTGAAAGATAATTTTACCAAACAGGAAGTTTCTTTTAAGGATACGATCCTGATTTTCACCACCAACGCTGGCCGTCAGGCCTATGAAAACTCGGAGCAGGAAAACTTCGCTTCCATGCCCCGAAAAGTGATTCTGAATGCTCTGGAAAAGGACATCAATCCTCTCACCGGCATTCCGTTCTTCCCGCCGGCCATCTGCTCCCGGTTTGCGACCGGAAACGTGGTCATGTTCAATAAAATGAACGTGGGAAGCCTGACTACGATCGTCAAACGGGAACTCGACCGCAATTCTTATGAAGTGGCCGACAATCTGAACATCACAGTCCAGATCTCCGATGAAATCAGTACCGCTCTGTTGTTTGCAGAAGGGAAGGGATGCGATGCCCGGACCGTTAAAGCCCGCGCGCAGTCCTTCTTCAACAGCGAACTGTTTGAACTCTTCCGCATTGTCGATTCGGAAAGCGTTCCGCATAAGATCGAGGACATCAAGCAGATCCACTTCACACTGGATTTTCCGACCGATGAGACCCTGCACCGGGTGTTTGCCCCAGAGGGAAAAACAAATGTGCTGGTATTCTCTTCCGATAAAACTCTTCTCAACCGGGCGGAAGACCCCTGCAACTGTCATTTCATCTACACAGACGATCTGACCGTTGTAGAAAAGCAGCTGGTGGAGCAGGACATCAAATTCGTGCTGGTCGATATCGAATGCGGCACGGAAGAAAACCACCATAATTACCTGAGCATCAAAGACGTAGAATCGCTGGGTAAAAAACTGATCAAAACGATGACAGAAAAATACCCCTCCGTTCCCGTTTATATTCTTCAGACCAAGACCCACGAATACAGTCCGGAAGAAAGAGTGTCCCTGCTCCATCAGGGCGTGAGGGACATTGTCGGTCCCTATGAACTGGACAAACTCCGTGAGATCGCCATGGCCATCCATCAGGAGAAGGAAATGCTGGCTATGACCAGCCGGAATAATGTGCTGACCTTTGAAACCGCTCAGATCCTCACCGAAACCGAAGCCGGACTGGAAGCAGAGATCAAAATCATCAATCTCGACACCAAAACGGCTATAGAAGCGGAAGACGGCGATAGCCTCGTCAGCAGCCTTTCCCGTCCCGACGTCAAGTTTTCCGATGTCATCGGCGCTGATGACGTTAAAGAAGAACTGCGCTACTTCTCCGATTATCTGAAAAACCCCCGCAAATATGCTATGAGCGGCCTGCGTACTCCTCGCGGCGTGCTGCTGTACGGTCCTCCCGGCACCGGTAAAACCCTGCTGGCCAAAGCGCTGGCCGGCGAATCCGAAACCACGTTTATCAGCGCACAGGGAAACCAATTCCTCCAGCCGCTGGTAGGTCTTGGCTCCGAAACCGTCCACAAGCTGTTCCGCACCGCCCGCAAATACGCCCCGTCCGTTATCTTTATTGATGAAATTGATGCCATTGGTTCGGAGAGGACCGGAATGAATCTGCATGGGGGAGAAGATACCCTCACTGCCCTCCTGGCGGAGATGGACGGTTTCTCTACTGATCCTTCCAAGCCCGTGTTCGTGTTGGCAGCCACGAACTACGATGTATCGGAAAAGAGCAAAAAACGGCTGGATCCGGCGCTGTCCCGCCGATTTGACCGCCAGATGTATGTCGATTTGCCCACCAGAGAAGAACGCCGCCGGTATCTGCAAATGAAATTCGATGCCAACGCTGTTTTCGATGTATCCGATCAGGATGCGGACAACTTAGCCGCTCGTTCGGTCGGCAAAAGCCTTGCCGATTTAGAGTCCGTTCTGGAGTTGTCCATGCGCTCCGCTTTTCGCATGGGAAGCCGTGTCGTCACGGGTAAACTGCTCGATGATGCACTGGAGACCTATAACAGCGGCGAAAAGAAAAAATGGAGCGATGAGATCATGCTGCGAACCGCTCGTCATGAGGCCGGTCATACCCTTATCTGCTGTCATGCCGGCGAAAAGCCTTCCTACGTCACCATCGTATCCCGTTCGGATTTTGGCGGCTATATGCAGTATGACGACAATGAGGATAAGAGCGGCTACACCAAACAAGAACTGACCAATCGGATCCGGGTAGCTTTGGGCGGAAGAGCGGCCGAAATCGTTTGCTACGGAGCAGATGACGGTATCTCGACCGGCGCTTCCAGCGATTTAGCGTCCGCCACCTCGATCGCCAAAAAGATGCTTTGCACCTATGGTATGTCTGAGGAATTCGGTATGTATGTGCTCAGCAGTGAAGAACTTTCTTCGGCACCGCTGGCCTCCGAAGTGCGTTCCCTTGTCAACCGGATCATGAAGGAAGAACTTCAGAATGCTATCGACATCATCGAACAGCACCGCACTGTTTTTGATGCGATCACACAGGCTCTTCTTCAGAAAAACCACTTGACCTCTGAAGAAATTCAGGAACTGTATCGGGCACAATAACCAGATAGGGAACATTCTCAACTGCCGGGTCACCAAGGTCCGGCAGTGTTTTCATAGCCGGATTCAAAGTGAAACTTGATGAGAAGAAGTCGGCTTGAAAATCCCGGATGCAGTACCCCAAGGACACTTCCGCTGGGCGCGTCACGCTGGCTGGCCGTTGGTGTAAAATATTTCTGGGATTATTTGCAATAGGCTGTCAGAAGAAGGACGCCTGAAAATCCCGGGTCCAGCGTCACGCTGGC
>CACYCG010000193.1 GCA_902772855.1 uncultured Ruminococcus sp. | reverse complement strand
GTCATCATCAAAACATCCTTCAAAGGAAACGTCATAATCCCCCGAAAAATGGATCTCCGCCATCACCAGACTTTGCAGGGCGCTGGTTCCCAAACTGGCAATCACCGTGATCAATGCACAGGATAGCAGAATCGCCACAATGGTCATAGCGGTACGGCTCTTATTCATCAGAAGGCTTCGGAGTGTGAGCTTATGAATCGTTTTCATCAGCCCACCTCCCCGGTCAGCCGGCCGTCGGACATGGTCAGCACCCGGTCGGCCTGTGCGGCGATCGAAAGGTCATGCGTGATCATGATGATCGTCTGCCCAAAGGTCTTGTTGGTCATTTTGAGCAGGCTGACAATATCATCGGTCGCCTTGCTGTCCAGATTGCCGGTCGGTTCATCAGCCAGCAGAAGGGCCGGCTCGTTGATGATGGCTCTGGCGATGGACACCCGCTGCTGCTGCCCTCCGGAAAGCTGGTTCGGCAAAAAGCGGCGCTTGTCCTCGATCCCCAGCGCGCGCAGCACCTCATTCAGCCGGGCGGGGTCGGGTTTTCTGCGGTCCAAGTCGATGGGAAGGGTAATATTCTCCTCCGCCGTAAGGATGGGGATCAGGTTATAAAACTGGTAGACGATCCCGATCTGTCTGCGGCGGAAAATCGCCATTGTGTCCGGCTTCATGCCGGTGATTTCTTTCCCGTCAATGGAAATGCGTCCCCCGGTGGGCCTGTCCACCCCGCCGATCATATGCATCAGGGTGCTTTTGCCGCTGCCGCTGGCCCCCACCACGGCCACAAACTCGCCCCGTTCCACCTCAAAGGAAACGTCATTCACCGCATACACCGTATTTTCGCCGCTGCCATACGTTTTGACCAGATGTTCCACTATTACGTTTTTCATACAGATCCTCCTTCTCCTGCCAACAGGTGCAGGGATAACGGTTTTTGATGATGGCATCATTCTACCGCCGCAAGGTGAATCCAAGGTGAATAAACGGTTTTTTTCGGAAGCCTTCCGGTCATGGGCGTTTTCCGGTGAGCAGGCGGACGGTTTCAGAAAGCCCCCGGTGCTGCACTTTTCTCGGCTCAAAGCGCAGGAGCTTATAGACAAGCTGCATCACCAGCCCCGCCCCGAAGGTGCTGATGAGGGTGCCAATGCCCACCGGCCCGCCCAGCAGCCAGCCAAACAGCAGCACCACCCCCCACAGCAGCACCTCCACCAGCCCGATGGGGACTTTTTTCATTCGTTTGCCCAGTCCGACCAAAAGGGCATCTCTTGGGCCGCAGCATTGACCGGCGCTCATATACACCCACATTCCAACAGCCATGAGCACAAAGCCGGCGGGCATCAGAGCTATGCCGATCCAGAGGGAATGGTTTTCGGGCAGGGGATTGACGGTATTGAAAAACTGCACAAAGTTTCCTGTCAGCAGGGCGTCGATCACGGTTCCGAAGCCGATTTTCTCTTTCAGAAGAATATCGAGCAGCAGCACCGTAACGGCGATGATGGTCATCGAGATCCCGTAGGAAAAGGGCGTGTGATAGGAGATCCCCATCCCCAGGCAGTCCCACGGAGCCAGCCCGATGTTGGCGTAAATCGTCAGATGCACCCCCAGCGCAAACACCAGCAGCCCCAGCACGATTTTTCCCCAGCCCAGCACAAGAGACTTCCGCTGACCGGTTTTTTCTGTTCTCTTCATCTTTCTTTCCTTTCGGGGGAACCCTTTTTTCCGGGGGAAACCTTTTTTGAAAAAAAGGTTTCCCCCGGACCCCCTTCCTAAATACTTGCAGAATATGAAACAGCAGCCGCTCCGATACACCTGCCGTGAGAGCATGATTCATGGAGCCGATGCCATCGGCGCCAGCGGCGGCAATCACCTCTTTTTGTACAGAACCAATTCCGGGTTTTCTCCGTTTTCCTCATAGGTGCAGATCAGCAAAAAGTCCATATTGCAGACCACCCCGAAGCATCGTCCATCCCCAAACAGACTTGGAAGCTGTGTGCCGAGGTAGGTCGTATCATCATCGAGGAAACGGACGAGGTCGCCGTTTGGCAGGCGATAGGACAAATTGACAAAACTCCCGACCAGCGCATTCAGTTTTTTCACGGGGGGCATTCCTTCCACGGAAAGAGCGTTGAGTTCCTCTGCCAACTGCTTTTTCAGCATTTCAAAGGCTTTTCCGCCGCCCAATTCCCGGTAGCGTTTCCAATAATCAAGCTGCGGAAGCGTTTCCTTCAGATATCGGCGCACTTCTTCATCGGAATGCTCCGGACTTCTCATGTGCTGCACACAAACGTCGATCAGGTCGTCAAGGTCGCTGTAGATGTATTCTCCGTCCGCATAGCACCATTTGCAATACTGCTCATTCGGGGCGCCGTTCTTTTCTCTGCTGATGATATCTTCCTCCAGCGGCATTCCGCAGCATTGGCAGATTTTTCTCCGGGAAGAACCCAGCAGAGTATCAATGGAAACGCCGAACAATTCCGAGAGCAGCTTCAGCGTGTCCGTTCCCGGGATCGTTTCACCGGTTTCCCACCGGGATACTGCCTGTCTGGTCACAAAAACCTTTTGCGCCAGTGCTTCCTGCGACAACCCGTTTTTGATGCGAAGATCGTACAATATTTCTTTTGTTTCCATAGTAACCGCCTCCTGCTTTTTGATAGAGTTCTGATACGTTTAGTATACTACCTTTTTAATTTTTTTCAAGCAACTCTCCGTTGCCGGCGTGAAGCGCCTGTTTGATTCATTCTGATGAAGGAACGATATCATTTTCGGAAATCATGAATACTATTTCCCGTAGAACAGGTTTTCCGGATTTTCTGTTTTCTCTCTTCTATTCAGGTTTTCAGGAAAGGGAGAAACGCCGACTTCGTCTCAAAGAATAATGAATAATGCTCTTCTGCTGTAGATTTCCCGGAGAAGTCCCTCTTTCTGAAAATGTACGTTTTTTGGAAGGGGGGTCCGGGAGATAACCTTTTTGCCAAAAAAGGTTTCCCCCGGGTTGGTGTAAAATATTTCTGGGATTATTTGCAGAAGGCTGTCAGAAGAAGACGGCCCGAAAATCCCGGGACCGGCGGCTTTCCGGCGCCACGGAAATCAATTTTCAAAATAGGAATGAAAACGCCTATGGCCGCCGGGGGCGGCGGCGGGAACCTGATGCAGCCGGTTAGAAGGGGGCGCCCTCTTTCCCAGGGCGCCCCCTCTCCCAAAACAG
>CACYCG010000192.1 GCA_902772855.1 uncultured Ruminococcus sp. | reverse complement strand
TTGGTGTAAAATATTTCTGGGATTATTTGCAATAGGCTGTCAGAAGAAGGACGCCTGAAAATCCCGGGTCCAGCGTCACGCTGGCGGCGGAGGCAGTTTGATTTTTGGAAAAAATGTGTTATAATGAGGGGGCTGTTTATTGTTGTAAACCTGAACGGAGGAGAGGTCCATGAAACAGATCCGTATTCAACCGGCTGCGCTGCGGGGAAGCCTTCGCCTGCCGCCGTCCAAAAGCGATGCCCACCGGGCGCTGATTTGTGCGGCGCTGGCCCGGGGGGTCAGCGTTATTCAGCCGATCGAATATTCCGAAGATATTTTAGCCACTATTCGCTGCCTGCGGCAGCTTGGGGCCCGCATTGACTGTCAGGGAGATACCGTCACCGTGGACGGCTCCGGGACCTTTTCGCCAACCTTTATGGAAGCGGACTGCGGGGAAAGCGGGTCCACCCTGCGCTTTCTGATCCCCATCGCCGCCGCCGGAGGCGTTGCGGCCCGGTTTGTCGGGCACGGAAACCTTCCGCATCGCCCCATCGGGATCTACCTTTCCGCCCTGCCCGAAAAAGGCGTTCGCTGCGACACGGCCGGCGGCCTGCCCCTGACCATCAGCGGCCAGCTTCAAAGCGGGGATTACTTCATTTCCGGCGACGTCAGCTCTCAGTTTATCACCGGGCTGCTGTTTGCCCTGCCGCTGCTCTCCGGGGACAGCCGGATCCATCTGACGTCCCCGGCCTGTTCTGTGGGCTACATTCAGATGACGCTGGACCGTATGCGGGATTTCGGCGTGCAGGTGCAGATCCTTCCGGACGGCTGGTTTGTCCCCGGAAACCAGTCCTATCGTCCGCACGGCTGCCAGGTGGAGGGCGACTGGTCACAGGCTGCCTTCTTTCTGACCGCCGCCGCTCTGGGCGGGCATATCACCATCGACAATCTGAACCCCCGCTCTTCTCAGGGGGATAAAGCCTGTGTGGAAGTCTACCGGGCACTGGGGGCCTCCGTCGTCTGGGAAAAGGAGCGCCTGATCATTTCCCCCGGAGACCTGCACGGCATAGAGCTCTCAGCGCAGGATATCCCCGATATGGTTCCGGCGTTAGCGGCGGCAGCGATGGCCGCCAAAGGGAAAACCATCATCACCGGAGCCGAACGGCTTCGCATTAAAGAATGCGACCGGATTTCGGCCATGCGGGAGGGGATCTGCCGCTTGGGAGGAAAGGCGGAGGAAACCCCGGACGGGCTGGTGATTGAAGGCGTTCCCGCTCTTCGGGGCGGCTTCGTGCAAGGCTTTCACGACCACCGCATTGTCATGTCCTTTGCCTGCGCCGCCAATGCCTGCCGGGAGGACGTGCTGATCTCAGACCCGGACAGCGTGAATAAATCGTTTCCCTCATTTTTTGAAGCTTACCGCAGGTTAGGAGGAATGGCCGATGTCATCATGGGGCCAGCAGATTAAACTATCCGTTTTCGGGGAAAGCCACGGTCCTGCCATCGGGGTGGTGCTGGACGGGCTGCCTGCCGGGGAGAGAATTTCCCGGGAGGAACTGTCGGCGCAGATGCTCAGGCGGGCGCCCGGCCGGGACAAAACCGCCACGCCCCGCAGCGAAAAGGACGAACCCCGCATTCTCTCGGGAATGCTCGGCGATAAAACCACCGGCACCCCGCTTTGCGCTGTAATCGAAAACACCAACACCCGTTCCGGGGATTACGGGAATTTGCTGACGGTCCCCCGCCCGGGGCACGGCGATTTCACCGGCTTCGTCCGCTACGGCGGGCATAACGATATCCGGGGCGGCGGGCATTTTTCCGGCCGGCTGACCGCTCCGCTGGTGTTTGCGGGGGCTGTCTGCCGCCAGATTTTGGCGGCGAGGGGCATTTGCATCGGAGCGCATATCGCTTCGGTGGGGCCTGTTCAGGACAGCCGCTTTGTCCCGGAGGAGATTCCGGAGGAACTGCTCAGGCGGCTTTCGCAGTCTTCCTTTGCACTGATCGACCCCGCTGTGGAAGCGCCGATGCGCTCCCTGATCGAAGAATGCCGACTTTCACAGGACAGTGTGGGAGGAGTGGTGGAATGCGCCGTGACCGGAATGCCGGCAGGGGTCGGGTCGCCGATGTTTGACGGCGTGGAAAACCGGCTGGCCTCCCTGCTGTTTGGGATCCCCGCTGTCAAGGGCGTGGAATTCGGAGAAGGCTTCGGGGCGGCCGCCATGCGGGGAAGCGAACATAACGACGCCTTCTGCATGAAAGAAGGAAAAGTGGCCACCGTCACCAACCGCCACGGGGGGATTCTTGGCGGCATTACGTCCGGAATGCCGATCGTGTTCCGGGTGGCTGTGAAGCCGACCCCGTCCATCAGCCGGCCGCAGCAAAGCGTGGACCTGACCACCGGGGAGGAGACCACGCTTTCCATCCACGGACGGCACGACCCCTGCATTGTGCCCCGTGCGGTGCCGGTGGTGGAGGCGTGCGCCGCCATAGCGCTGCTGGATCTGCTGCTGTCCTCCGGGCAGCCGCTTCCCCGGACCGATCCGGAATGACAAAGGAAAGGACGACCATTATGAGTTTACAACCCATTCGGGAGGAAATAGACCGCATTGACGAACAGATCATTTCCCTGTTCGTGCATCGCATGGAGCAATCTCGGAAAGTGGCTGCTTACAAGCAGGAGCACGGCATGGAGATCTTCAATCCCCGGCGGGAGGAAGAGGTGCTTTGTTCCGTAGAAGAAAAAGCCGGCCCCTACGGAGCGCAGGCCAGGCTCCTGTATGCCACCATCATGGAGCTCAGCCGGGGTGTGCAGCACGATCTGATAGGCAGCGGCGCCGTTCTGTACAATCGGATCCGATCGGCCCGCCGGGACGTCCCCTTTGATTCGGAAGATGTCCGGGTGGCCTGCTTCGGCGTTCCGGGCACCTATGCACACCGGGCAGCGCTGAAAATCTTCCCCAAGGCGCAGCCGGTGTTCTATTCGCCGTTTCGCAGCGTGTTCGAGGCGCTGGCGGCGGGGGAGGCGGATTTTGGCGTCATCCCCATCGAAAACAGCTCGGCCGGGTCGGTCACGGCGGTGTATGATCTGATGCTGCAGTACCGCTTTACCATCGCCGCTTCTGCGGAGATCCACATTGACCATTGTCTGGCGGCTTCTGAGGGCGCTTCCGTGGAACTGCTGAGCGACGTCTATTCTCACGAACAGGCTCTGGCGCAGTGCTCGGATTTTCTCTCCTCCCATCCCCGGCTGACAGCTCACACCGCCGTCAGCACGGCGCAGGCTGCCAAAGCGGTGGCAGAGAGCGGAGATCCTCATCTGGCCGCCATCTGTTCCGAGGAAGCCGCAAAGGAATACGGGCTTCGGGTGCTTCAGCGGGGCTTTCAGAACAACCCCAATAACACCACCCGGTTTATCGTCATTTCAAGGGAGATGTATCTGCCCCCGCAGGCGGACAAGATCAGCCTGTGCTTTTCCCTGCCGCATGTGACGGGTTCCCTGTACAGCATTCTCTGCCGGTTTGCTTCCCACGGACTGAATCTGACCAAGATCGAATCCCGCCCCATTTTCGGAAGCTCCTTTGAATACTTTTTTTATCTGGACTTCACCGGATCCGTGGAAAATCCGTCTACCCTGCGGCTTTTGAGGGCGCTTTCTGATGAAATGACCTCTTTTTCGTTCCTGGGGAACTATTCCTCCCATGAATGACCTGACAAAAAAACCAAGGCCCCAAAAGGCCGGAAAGAGTGCTGAAGATGAAACGATCGACCTTATCCAGACCGCTCCTGCTCCTGACTGTGGGATTGTTTCTTTTGGCGGTCATCGCCGGGGGTGTGCTGTACCTGTCCCCTGTCGGAGCGCCGCTGATCACGGAAAACAGCGGCGGGTTCGGCCCCTTTGACCTGCGCCTGAGCTATACTCCGGATGCGCTCATCACGGTGCTGTCCCATTACACCGGGGAGCGCACAGCGGAATACGAACGCTATTACCTGCTGGATTTTCTCTTCATCGGGCTGTATACCCTTCCGCAGATCACCGGCCCCCTGCTGTTTTACCGCATGAGCCGCAAGCATTATCTGCTGTTCCGGGCCTCGGTTTTCTCCGGAATCATGCATACCTTCTTTGATGTGATCGAAAACATCCTCCTGCTGAACATCACCCATTCCACGCCCTTTTTCACCGGCACCGAAGGCTTTATGTCCTCGGTCTGCACTTCTATGAAATGGGCTTTTGCCGGGATTTTTGTGGGGAGTTTCATGCTGTTTATCCTCACGACCCTGTTCACTCTTTCCCGAAGAAAAGCAAAAACTAGATGATCCCCGGGAAACCCTCCGTAAAAATCGCCTCCGCAGGGAGTTCCTGCGGAGGCTTTCTGCGGTTTATCCGGCGTAATCGGACCATGCGCCGGAGGGGTATTTGAATTTGGTGCTTTCATCGCCCATGCCTTTTTTTGGGCTTCTGGGTCATGTCGATCTTGTAGACCTGACCGTCATTGGCTTCCCCATCATAGGACAGGTCGACGGTCTGATAGCCTTCTTTGCCGCTGACCACTTCTTCATCGGTCACACCGGTATTAAAAATGATCTTGGTGGCTTTCAGCGGGATCACAATGCGCCAGATGTCCGTTCCCTCCACCTGCTCCATCGGGAGCCCCGGCCATTCTTTGCCGTACAATTCCCCGGTCTGTTTGTTGCAGCAGTTCCCGAAAGAATCCGACCACCAGTAAGCGTACACAGTCTCCCATCTTGTTTCGCTGTTGTCAAAATACAGGTATTGCTTTGATTCCTCGGTGCGGGTATCCTCGGAAGTTTCGCTCGGGGCGGGGGATGCTGCCTCCCCGGAAGCGGCGGCTTCTGAGGAACGGGAAGATGCTTCCGCTGAACCGGAAGCCGTCGGTGCGCTGCCGCCGCAGCCGGTCAGGGACGTCAGGCAGAGGGCGTCGGCTAAGGCGCCGATCAGAATGGGTTTTGTTTTCATAATGATTCCTCCTCGTTTGTATGCGGGTGGTGTTTCCGTGGACGATTTTTTCTGTCGCTGTCTGTAGGATACCGGACTAATCTGAAGGTAAGCTGAAGATTTCTGAAGATTCGGAAAAAACTGATTCTTTTTTTGGGGGGCTTCCGGGGAGCCGTGGGGGGTGTTCCGGGAAAAGCCCTCTGAAGGCCCAAAAAGTATGAACTAAATATGAAGTGGATGAATAAACGATGAACAAACGATGAACTCCCACTGCTTTTTCTGCTGCCGGCGGGAAATAGGAATAATCAACAAAAATAATCCTCCCGAAATAAAAAAACAGGAAGGCTTGCCAAGGGAACCTCTGATCCTGAAAAAAGGAGGGGCAACTTTTACAAAAAGGAAGGCAGGAGCGTTCAAAATAAATTCAATTTAACGTAATTTTTTTCAAAAAACCTATTGACAAACTGTTCATAATGAGTTAATATATAACCAACACAGAACCAACCGCCCCGGACAGGCGGGCGGGGACGTTCAAAAAATTATTTTTTAGAAAGAGGTAATGTTTCATGAAGTCCAGCAAAAAAGGTTTCACCCTCGTCGAACTGGTAGTTGTAATTGCTATTCTGGCAATCCTCGCAGCTATCGCTATCCCGGCCGTTATCGGTATCATCAACAGCGCTAACGAGTCTCAGACCGCTTCCGACGCTGCTACCGTTGACAACGCCTGCAAGACCTACTTCTCCGGTATCGTTTCCGGCACCATCAACGCCAGCAACTTCACCCCCACCAAGCAGTCTCCTGCTGACACCCTGCCGGCCGCTACCGCCAGCAGCTCCGTGAGAAAGTCCAACGCTCTGTCCGCTACCATCGGCGGCGCTCTCGAGTACAACGGAACCTATGAGACCCTGTCCGGCAAGCTCGGTGATTTCGGCGTAACCAACGACGGCAACATCTATGCTAAGACCGATGCTGCTCACAGCACCCAGATCGACACCTCTGTTACCCTGAGCACCACCACCACCATGCAGGCTCTGCACTACAAATAATTAAGGACAGACGGCTCAAAAGGCC
>CACYCG010000191.1 GCA_902772855.1 uncultured Ruminococcus sp. | reverse complement strand
GTTCTGATTGCCCACCATGTAGCCGCAGATGGCGAAATCGGACATGCTGTAGTCATAACGTCCGATGCAGCGCATGATATCAAGTCCGTTGTGATACCAGAGGAAAGTGGTGCCGTCGCCTTCAGCGTTGCGGACTCTCTCAAACGCGGAAACACCGCCGCCGTTGGAGTCATTTTCCACAACGAACTGATAACCCGGATACGTTCTCTGCATATAGTCGGTCCAGATTCTGAGCTGCGCATCTGTGTTGCCGCCCGGAGAAGCGCCGCAGATGATATTTACCACTTTGGTCTTTTCATTCGGCCATACTACAGCCTTGTTCTCTGTCGACGCATTGGATCCGCTTCCGCACGCCGCAAGAGAAACGATCATAGCCAATGAGAGTAAAAGAGCTAAAAGTTTTTTCATAATATTCTCCTTTCCGAAAATACTTCCTGTAAAGAGCCTATCACACTGCTGCTTTTTTTAGAAATAGAACATTTAATATAAATTTATAAGCAAACAATTATGATTATTCCCTCCAAAGTGTGATATGATGAATAATAACAAAAAGGAACAATGTGCATTATTTGCAATAATTTGCAATTTTTGCATCAGATCACCCTGTATTTCGCTGCAATTTTCTCATTTTTGTTTTTGTCCTCATCGGAGGCACCTGCATATTATCATTATTATTTTGTTATTGTTTTGGGTGTCAGACGAACTACAGACACAGCCATGAAGGAGGGCTCAGCGATGTCAATTATCAAAAAAATCCGAACTGTCCGCGTCAGGGAATACTCAAATCTCACCTGGGTCGAAATCGAGACCGATGACGGGCTGACCGGTCTTGGAGAAGTCTGGCGGGGCGCGGAAGCCGTGGAATCCGCTGTTCACACAGACATCGCGAATTATTTATTGGGAAAGGATGCGCGGAATATCGAGAGGATCTCGCGGGACCTTACCACCCCTTACGTCGGATATCACAGCAGCGGCGCCGAGATCCGCGCGGCCAGTGCCGTCGACATCGCCCTGTGGGATCTTTTCGGAAAACGCATGGGCGTACCGGTTTGGGAAGTGCTCGGCGGAGCCAGCCGGGATAAGGTGAAGCTCTACAACACCTGCTCCGGATATCGGTATAATGCCACGGCAACGACGGTCAGCGTCGGCGCGGGACGCCGTATCGCCTCCGGTGATGAGGAAATGCGCGGTCCGTACGATGATCAGGTCGCTTTTGAAAAGGATGCAGGAAAACTTGCGGAAAGTCTGCTTGCAGAGGGTTATTCCGTCATGAAGATCTGGCCTTTTGACAAGTACGCCGTAAGCAACAGCAACAATTTGATCTCCCTGACCGACGTGGAAAAAGGGCTTGTTCCCTTTCAGAAGATCCGCGAGAAGGCCGGAAAGCGAATGGAATTTATGTGTGAAATGCACGGGATCTGGAACGTTCCGTCAGCCATCCGCATCATGAAAGCGCTGGCGCCGTATGAGCCGCTTTGGGTGGAGGATCCTCTTTGCAAGATGGATGATTTCGACGCGCTTCGCATGCTGAAAGACAGCACCGGAGTTCCTATCTGCGGCTGTGAAACGCTCTCGGGGCCGCTCGTCTTCCGGCAGCTGCTGCAGCACGGTGTTCTGGATTATTCCATGGTGGATCTCGGCTGGTGCGGGGGGCTGAGCGAGGGCCGCAAGATCGCGGTAGTTGCAGACAGCTTCAACGTCCCCGTCGCGCCTCACGACTGCACCGGCCCCATTCTTCTCTGGGCCGGCATACATCTGGCTTTTCATGCAGGCAACGCTGTTTTCATGGAAGTCGTACGCGCCAACATGGCAACCTGGTATAAAGATCTCGTGGACTTTCTTCCCGAGGTGAATCAGGGATTCTGCGCGCTTCCCACCCGTCCGGGTCTGGGTGCCGCGCTGAAGCCCGAGGTGAAAGAGCGTCCGGATGCGATCATCCGCGAAACTACTTTGAACTGAAGACACGGCGCCATCTTTAAGAACTGATATGCTTCCTCTTTCCTCTGCCTTCCTTCTCCTGCGGGAAGGCAGAGATTTTTATGCATTTATTTTTCAGTGATATTTGTTTGCGGCACGATCATATCGCTGCCGCTTCGATGAATCTGTTCTTTTCCATTGTTTTCTCCTTCACTTTGTTCGGTTTC
>CACYCG010000190.1 GCA_902772855.1 uncultured Ruminococcus sp. | reverse complement strand
GATTGCGTCCAAAGTGTTTCGCGCTCTGCGGAGCGCGACCAGAGACTCCGTCTCTGGACTCTGCCAGCCGTTGAAAAGGCTGGACCGAAACTTTTCCCTCCTTTGCAAGACTTTTTACAGAAGAAGACGGCTGACAATCCCGGGGTCCAGCGCCACCGCTGGTTTGAAAAGGGTGGACGGAAACTTTGCTTTCCTTTGCAAGACTTTTAGCGTCTTCTTCAGGTTCAAGCCCCGGAAGGGGGGTCTGGGGGAGAATCCCCCAGATACGGGGTGCAGCGCCGCCGCTGCCGCTGGCGGTGTCGGCGTTGCAAAAGGGGAGAAAAGGTGGTATAATAAGAACAGAAAATGGGGACGTACGTCCCGAGAGTTGAGGGAGAGAAAGAAATGCCCATTGTATACTTAGTCGTTCCCTGCTACAACGAAGAAGCCGTTTTGCCGGAAACGATCAAGCGGCTGACGGTCAAGCTGCATAAATTAGTCAAGGCAGGAAAAGCCTCGCCGGAAAGCCGGATGCTTTTTGTGGATGACGGCAGCAAAGACACAACCTGGAACATCATCGAACAATACAGCAGCACCAACCCCTATGTAGCGGGGCTGAAGCTCAGCCGGAACCGGGGGCATCAGAATGCCCTGTTAGCCGGACTGATGACGGCGAAAAACTACTGCGACTGCGCCATTTCGCTGGACGCTGATCTGCAGGATGATATAGAAGTCCTCGGGGAGTTTCTGGAGCGCTATGCGGAAGGGTGCGAGGTGGTGTACGGCGTGAGGAGCAGCCGGGACACCGACACCGCTTTCAAACGCTCCACAGCCCGGAGCTACTACAAGTTCATGAAAGCCCTCGGAGTGGAGATCGTGTATGACCATGCCGATTACCGCCTCATGGGAAAACGGGCGCTGGAGGCGCTGGCGGAATATAAAGAAGTCAACCTCTTTCTCAGGGGTATTGTGCCGCTGATCGGCTTCCGGAGCGATTACGTTTACTACCAGCGAAACGAACGCTTTGCCGGGGAATCCAAATATCCCCTGAAAAAAATGATCCGCTTTGCGATGGACGGCATCACCTCCTTCAGCGTAAAGCCGCTTCAGATCATTTCCAACGTCGGCATCATTATTTGCCTGCTGAGCATCATATTCTTTATCTATGCGCTGGTATCGCTTTTCAGCGGCAGCAGCGTGGCGGGGTGGGCATCCCTGATGTGTTCCCTCTGGTTTTTGGGAGGGCTGCAAATGCTGTGCATCGGGATCGTTGGGTCCTATGTGGGCCGGATCTACAGCGAAACCAAGCACCGTCCCCGCTTTTTGATCGACCGGCTGATCATCTCCGGGAAAACGCTCCCCGAAGACCGGCCGGATCCCTCTGAAACTGATTCAAGCAACTAAAGGAGTGAGTACCCATGACCTATGAAACTACTTTTGATTCTTTCAACAGCATGACACAGGATCTCGACCGGCTGCTGCGGATCCCGTCGGTTTCTTCGGAAGACCCCGCTTCGGCGGGAAAAGCGCTTGACTTCATGCTGTCGCTCGGGCAGGAGATGGGCTTTGTGACCAAAAAGGTCGGCCCCGACTGCGGCCATATCGAATTCGGCGAAGGAGAAGAATTGGCAGCGGTGCTGTGCCATGTAGACGTGGTTCCCGCCGGAAACGGCTGGAGCACGGAGCCGTTTGCCCTGACGGAAAAAAACGGCCGCTATTACGGGCGGGGCGTGGTGGATGACAAAGGTCCGGCAATGGCGGCGCTGTATGCTCTCAAAGCCCTCAAAGACAGCGGCGTCATCCCCCGCAGACGGCTGCGGCTGATCATAGGAGCGTCAGAAGAGATCGGAATGCACGATATGGAAACGTATTTTGCCTCTGAAGAAATGCCCTGCGCTGCTTTTACACCGGATTCCGACTACGGCATTTGTGTGGCGGAAAAGGGAATTCTGCAGATAGAGGTCTCTTCCCCCTACAACGACGCCACCCTGCTGACGGAGTTTTGTGCCGGGAGGGCCATCAATGCCGTCCCGGACAAGGCCTATGCGCTGGTGGACTGCACCGAAACCGAGGATAACCAGCTTCGCCGCTATGCCGATGCCAAACCGGGGCAGTATGATTTTCTGTACACGATGGACGGCCTGCGGATTGACGCCTCCGGGAAGGCTGCCCACGCCTCCACCCCCGAAGCGGGCCTGAACGCCGCCACCCACCTCATCCGGATCTTAGCGGCCAATTTCGGGCAGATCGTTCTGGGCAGCCTGTGCAGCTTTTTGGATGACGCCATCGGGCTGGAAACGGACGGCTCCGCCCTGGGCATTTCCTGCTCGGATAAGCCCTCCGGAGCGCTGACGGTCAACGTTGGGCGGGTGGAAATCAACGACAACATCTGCAAAGCCTTCCTCGACGTGCGCTACCCCGTCACCGCCGACAGCTCCGAAATCGTCAACCGCATCCGGGAGCGGGCTTCCTATGACGGCCTCAGAGCCAGAGTCATCAACCACGAACTGCCGCTTTTTATGGAGGAAAATGCCCCCGTCATCGCCCTTCTCCGCAAAGCCTATCAAACCGTTTGCGGTGAGCCTCCGGCTTTATATGCCACCGGCGGCGGCACCTACGCCCGCACCCTGCAAAACCGGGGCGTGGCCTTCGGCCCGGCGTTCCCCGACGATGAGGTGCATATCCACGATGCCGACGAAAGCATTTCCGTGGAGCATTTCCGGCTTCACACCGCCATCTGCACCGAAGCGCTCCGGCTGATGGCCGAAGCAGAGTCCCTTTCCTGAGCGGTCCCCCTTTTCCGGAGTTCAGACGGCGCCCTGCCGTCACTCAGATATATTTTCTTCCTCAAAACATCAAAAAGGAGTGAGTCACCATGAAAACCAACCTTTCTTCCCGCCTGCGGCAGCTCTCCGCCGGATTTTTAGCCGCTGCGGTAGCGGGAAGCGCCGCCCTTGTCACCATGATGTCCCCGCTGACCGCCGCCACCGTGCAGGCAGCGTCCACCACCGACTATGGGCTGGCCTCCACCTCTCAGCAGGGCGTGATCCTGCACTGCTGGAACTGGTCCTATAAGAACATCAAGAAGTACATGAAAGACATCGCCGCCGCCGGCTACACCTCCATCCAAACCTCCCCGGTGCAGCAGCCGAAGGATTATTACTGGGAAGGCGTGGCCTACGGCAACGTCGGCATTCCCAACGGCACCGGCGGGGAAGACGGCAACTGGTGGAAAGCCTACCAGCCGGTCACCTTCTCCATCTGCGACAACGGCCACACCTGGTACGGCACGAAGGCCGAATTTCAGGAAATGTGTCAGGAAGCGCATCGATACGGAGTAAAGGTCATTGTGGATATTGTCGCCAACCATATGGGCAACGTGCAGGGCTACAAAATCGGAGACCAGGAGACCGTTATGGGCGACATTTCCCCGCAGGTGGGCGAGTTCTGGAACCCGGATATGCTCACAGACCCGTCCTACTGGCACATCAGCACCTCCTGGACCCATTCCAGCGACGGCCGCTTTGACGTGACGCAGGGCAATATGGGAATGCCCGACCTGAACACCGGCGACCCCAAGGTGCAGCAGATGGTGCTGGGGCTTCTGAAAGAATGCATCGACTGCGGGGCGGACGGCTTCCGCTTTGACGCCGCCAAGCACATTGAGACCCCCGCCGATGACCCCTCCTTTGCCAGCAATTTCTGGGACGTGGTCCTCGACGGCGCCCGCAGCTATTACCAGACCAAAAACGGAAACGACGGCATCTATTTCTACGGCGAAGTGCTCAACCGTCTGGATGATACCAATGCCGAAAACTATTACCTGAGCAAGATGTCCATCACAGATAATTCCACCAGCGACAACCTGCGCAACAGCGTCATCAACGGCTCCGTCAGCGCACTGGCCACCTCCAACTACTGCGGCTATATCCACGGCAAAGCGGACCATGCGGTCATTTGGGCGGAATCCCACGACACCTACATGGGCGGCGGCTCCTCCTATGACGCTAACGATTCCGACATCAAAAAGACCTGGGCCATTATCGCTTCCCGCAAGAATTCCACCGGCCTGTTCTTTGCCCGTCCCTATTATTCCAAGGACATTTTAGCCGGGGACGTTTCCAAAGCCCGCCAGTCCACCGTCACCATCCTGTCCAATATCGAGCAGACTCAGCTTGGCGACGTGGGCACCCTCACCTGGGCGGACCCCGCCGTGGTGGCGGCCAACCG
>CACYCG010000189.1 GCA_902772855.1 uncultured Ruminococcus sp. | reverse complement strand
TGCCACCTTTTGAAAAAGGTGGACGAAAACTTGCTTTCCTTTGCAAGACTTTTAGCGTTTTCTTTAGGTTCAAGCCCCGGAAGGGGGGTCCGGGGGAACTCCCCCGGTTCCGGGGTGCAGCGCCGCCGCTGCCCCCCGGCTATGGGTGCAGCGTCACGCTGCTGGTCAGGATGTGGTCGCCGCTGACGGAGTGGAACTCTCTCGTTTTGGCGGAGGTGTTGTTTTCGGTGACGTCGCCGCTGACGGTGTGCAGGGTGAGGGTGGCGTCGGTTCGGCAGTTGGTCAGGACGAGGTCGCCGCTGGTGGATTCCACCGTCATGTCGCCCTTGCTCTGGCAGTTTTTCATCTCGATCTCCCCGCTGATGCTCTGGCAGGACAGGGAGGACACGTCCAGATCCTGAAGGGTGATGTCCCCGCTGGTAGTTTTTACACTGGCCTGATCAGCGGTGACGTTTCGGACGCTGATCTCTCCGCTGACAGTGAGCGCTTCCAGATTTCCCTTGACCGTCATCGCTTTTTCGGCGGCGGTGATATTTCCGCTGACCGTGTGCAGGGTAACGGCTTCATACTCCGCTTCCGGCAGATAAATGTCGAACTTTGCGTGGACCATATCCATGAAATGAATGTGGCTGTACCACGGCGCAGAGGAATCCATGTGAATAGACAGGGTGCCGTCCTTCAGCTCGACTACATAGGGGTTCTGCTTCGATTGGACGTATTCCACCAGCACGTCATGATTGGCGGAGGGCTTCAGTGTGATGTCGGCGGAAACGCCGTTGATGTCCAGTTTCGTAATGGGGTCGGAGCTTTGGAAGGATTTTTCCTCAGCCTGCGAAGAAAATGTTTCGGAGAAGTTGTAATTGAGGGAAGAAGCAGACACAGCCGTCAGCACAATGCCGCCGGTCAGAAATACCAAAGCCGCGATCAGCCAGATCTTAGTTGCCAGTTTCATATTCGGTTCCTCCTTTTTTTACGCTTTTAACTGACGGACCACGGCGGCCGACAGTTTCAGAAGCCCTTTGAAGCAAAGCGTTCCGAGCGGGATCAGCAGCATTCCCACGCTGAGAAGAATCAGACCGACCCCGGCATACAGCCCCGCTTCGGTCAGGTTGGCCAGAGCGGCGATTCCGGCGCCGATGCCGACCAGTCCGCAGAGCATAAACGAACCGCCGCAGATGTAAAGCGAGATAACGCACGCCCACAGCGAGATGTACACCGGAAACCACACCACCGAGGTGACCGCCAGCAGCACAATGGTCAGGGTGCGGGAATCGTTTTCCTTCTGAGAGGGGGCTTCTCCCACGGCGGCGGCCACCGGAGCGCCTGCGGTCTCCTGAGAAACCGCTTCGGCGGGGGCGGCGGCGTTTTTCAGCTCGCTGCGGATCCTGCGGGCAGCTTCGTCCGGGCTGCCGAGGGTGGCTACGGCTTCTTCCTCGCTTTGCCCGTCTTCCACGGAATCCTCGATCATTTCTGTGTAATATTCCAGCGATTTGTTGATCTCCTCATCGCTCAGCCCGTTCAGGTTGGCCTGAAGCCGGGTCAAAAACTCAGCCTTCGTCATAGCTGTCGTCTCCTCTCATAATGTATTGATACACGGCGGTGAGCTGGTCCCACTCCTTGCAAAAATCCTCCAGCCGCTGCCGTCCGCAGTCGGTAATGTGGTAATACTTCCGCAGCCGCCCGTTATGCTCCTTGGAGTATTCGGTGATCATGTCCACCGCTTCCAGCCGTTTGAGGATGGGGTACAGGGTGGATTCGGAAATGGTGATGTAGGGCCGGATGTCCTTGATCATGCGGTAGCCGTAGGAATCCCGGTATTTCACCGAGGCCAGCACGCAAATATCCAGCAGCCCTCTTTTTAACTGAACATCCATAACGCTTCTCCTTTCTGAATGATCCTGCCGGGATCGGCGGAGCGCCCGCCAACATCCGTACTTCGCAAGACGATATACTTCCTGCTGCATAATACTATACAACGCATAGTATCATTTGTCAAGAGGTATTTTGATTTTTTTTGAAACCGGTTTCTGCTTTTGTCAGGCTCTGACAGCGGGAAGGCGCTGACTCGGATCTTCCGGGCCGTTCTTCTGGAAGGACAGCCGGCTGCCGGATTTTTTTCGGTTTTTGCACTGAATTGGAAGTCAGAACGTCCAATTTCTTCTGCTTTTCCGGGATTAGTAGAGGGGCTGTTTACAGCCGGCAGAAAAGGAGGACAAAAACATGGCAAGACCGAAAAAAGAAGGATTTGAGTATTT
>CACYCG010000188.1 GCA_902772855.1 uncultured Ruminococcus sp. | reverse complement strand
TAAGTGTTTTTTATACAATCTGTCAATTTTATATAATAACCTGAATCAGTGAAACCGACATCTCCGCTTCGGGCGGATAAGGGGGGCAGCTTTTCGGTGTCTTCGGCATTTCTCCTCCGGTGATGACCGCCCTGATCATTCCACGGTGAAGATACAGCATGACAAGAACTGCTCCTGCGCCAATTCCTCCGATAAAAGCCAACATTGTTTTATTCATCTTTCAGTCCGTCCTTTCTGTTTTTTTACAAAACGACCGACATATCTCATTACACGAGGTATGCCGGTCCGTTTTTTATTTGTCAGCGGGTTCCCATTTGCAGCGGACAGGCGATACGATCGAACCGTCCTTTTTCATAGCGGCCATTGTTTTGTCAACGACCTTTCGATCAAGACCTGTCAGCTCTGCTATTTTACCAGCATTAAGCGGTTCTCCGGCCTTTTTCATTGCTTCTAAGATGATTTCTTTTTCGTTCATGGCGATCCTCCTGTCAAAGCTGCTGTAAGAGCCAATTCTGCTTGCCGATGCATTCGATGAGCTCAAGCTGTGCCTCAGCCCAGTACACATCTTCTTCCTCGTCCTGATAATAGGCTTTGAGAATGTCGAAGGTGGTGTAATCCTCTCGTGCCAGCTCGGTGATCTCATGCAGCCATGCAAGCCCTGCTTTGGAAACTGCCAGATCATACCGGATCCATTCAACGGGATCTTTATAGACAGGGCCTTCCTTCTTGGCTTCGAGTTTCACGTCAGCGCCGAGGTCGAGCAGTCTGTCGGTGCATTTTTCAACCCAGCCACGCTCCTCGGCAGCGTGTTCGGCGTACTTTTCGGCGAGCTTGGAAAAGCCCTCTGCCGCAAAAATCCTCGATTGAAGCGCATGTCCGTCCGCCTGCTGTGCCAGCTCGGTCACAATCGTCTGTAAACCTTTGATCACCTTTTCATTCAACATCATGAAAACCTCCGTTTCGTACTATATCGTGCGCTGTATTGTTGTGCGCAACTGATGTTACTATCATCATAGCATACGGAGAAAAAAACACAATACACAATCAAGGCGAAGATTCTCAAAATGAGAAAAAACGCCTTGATTCTATCATTTATAAAGGAATTTTTTCAAAGGCTCGGGAAGGGAGTTTTCATACACCTCTGCGAGCTCCTCAGGCGTTACCGAATATCTGTCAAGAATCCAATCGCGGGTCAGTGCGACAGTTCCCTGACAATATAGACGAATATACATATCTGTTTTCTCATCGAGTCCACCGATCTTGTCTGACTGAATGACCTGCTCCTTCAGCGCAATATAATTGATTTCGGTCATGTACCGGATGAAAGAGTCCTGACCGTTTGTATGCCTGAGCAGGTTTGCCAAATAGTCTTTATTCTTCTGAAATCCTTTCGCACCATCGATCAGGGTTTGCCTCCACGGATAGCCGTGCTTGCCGATTTGAGCCATTATTTCAGCCACGCCTTGAGCATATTCCCAAACGATCAGATCATATTTATCCTTGAAATGACGGTAAAAAGTTGCGGACGAATAGCCGCAGTTCTGAGTGATATCCTTGACCGTGATCCTGTCTATACTTTTTTTCTCCGCCAATTCCCGAAAGGACTCGGCAAGGATCTCCTTGGCTGTTTTCCGTTTCATAATTTCACCTGCTGAACCATTTTCTTTATTTGATGATCCCATACCCAAGGCTGTTTTTTGCTGCAAACAGCCCTCCTCCTTCACCTGCAGTCATAATAGAACGCATCTGCCGCTTCTCTGTCCCGACCGGTAAAAAGGCGTTTTGTCATCTTCATATTTTTTATCAGATAGAAATCTCCGAATTCATCAAATTTCCGGCTGGAGGTAATGATATAGGAATGCTTCAGGCTGCCGAATTTCTGATGGCAGCTTTTGCCCAAAGCATTCAGCCGGAAAGCAAAATCCATATCCTCCAGGCTGACAAGCCCTTCGTCAAAACCGCCGATTTCCAGAAACGCCTGTTTATAAAACCAGAACATCCCGCCGGAAAGGGCGGCTTTGTTTTGGATCATGATCGGGAGGAGATGCACGGCCACCGCCGCCGCAGAGCACAGGATGCCCACCGACATCCTGTCAAACCGCATCGGAGAGCCGCCGCCGATGTATTTTCCGCTTTCCAGGCACTCTTTTGTTTCGCACAGGGAATACTTTGACATCACGCTGTTCGCATCGATCGTCACAATGATGGTTCCGGACGCTGCATGAATGCCGGCATTCCGGATGGCGCTGAGACATTTTTCATCATTGACGATTACCTTTGCGCCGTATTTTTCTGCGATTTCCGCTGTCCTGTCGGTGCATCGGTTGGCCACAACGATGATTTCAACGGCGGCGGGCTTTGCATAATGCGCCGCGCGCTTGATGCCGGCGATGCATCGGCTGATATACTTTTCTTCATTGTGAGCGGGAATAACGACCGAAAACGCAGGATCGTTTATTTTCATGCTCCTCCCATTGTTTATGTCCGTCAGGACCGTTTTTTCTATTGTACCACACCCACCCCGCCCACGGCTACCTTTTTTCTCTTTTTGCAAAGAAAAAAGCCCCGCAAAGCGAGGCTGAACGGCTGCGGTCGGTTTTCTGCAGTTCAAAGTGTGCACCCGAAACTTTTTTTGAAATAGAAAAAATCAGAACGTCCTTCTGGATGCCGGAATCGAAGTCTATTCTCCGGCCATGCAATCGTGCTTCTTCCAGAAAGCCGATTTTTTCAGAAGCGTTTGAGAAACGATAGTATCCTCAGTGCATGTTGCTTCAATAAGGTACAGCCCCCTGTGGAGAAGATATTCTTTTACGGCGGCCGCTACCGCTTGCTGTGCATAGCCGTTTCTTTGGAATTTCTCACCGACACCCAGCTGCGGATACGGAATATCCATAGACACATAACCTATAGGTGTTCCATTTTTCAGACAAATGATCCATGAAGCTTTATTTTTGACCATAGCACGGACAAATGAATCCATCTCTCGAATATTCTTCATGGGATAAAAATCAATCAATTTCCCCAAAGAAATAGCCTGCCCCCCATTCGTAAAACAGTTCTCCGTGTCCGTGATTTCAAAGTTCCTCAGATGTAGACGAGTCGTTTTTATCATGTTTTGCCCCCGTTCCTTCTTCTGTGAACCATTCTGTTATCCCTTATTTCGACCACGCCAGCTTATTGCGGCGCCCTCATGCCTTCTTTTTCTTCTCCGGGATGATCCACCAGCAGGAAACAGCCGCAACAGCGAGAAAGGCCGCTATGGGACAGAAGCCGCCGAAAGCGGCTGCAGCGGGATAGATGATCAGGCTGGCGATGCTTCTGGCATTCAGCCGGAACTTCTGCTTGTTTTCCTTCATGACCGCCCAGTACATCAGATGGAAGGTAATGCAGGCGAGCGTCATGTCCAGAAAATAGACGGCCAGCGGCGCAAAAGAGGTGGGATAGGTCCCGACCCATGCGGTCGTAAACGGTATGAAGGACATGACGAACAGCCATGCCATATTACACCAGAGAATCGCAAAATTGACCGTTTCCACCTTGTGGAAGGTATGATGGTGATTGATGCAGTAAATCGCCACAAACAAAAAGCTGATGAAATAGGCCAGCAGGGTGGGTGTCAGCGCCCACAGATCCTGTATGCCGTCGCCGGAAGGCTGTTTGAGCTCCAATACCATAATGGTGATCACGCCGTCACTGAATGCCTCTAATCTGTTCTTTTCCATTTGGACCTTCTTATAAAAATCGGCCGCCCGCCTGTCTGTTTTTCCGGCCGGCTGGCTCATTCATCGGGGGGCGTATCGCTTTCGGCGGCGTCCTTTTCCCGCTTTGCTTTTTTCTGTCTGCGCTGCGCCCGGTTGTCTTCTTCGGAAGCCAGCACCTCGACCACCGCATCGGTCATTTCCTCATCCCATACCTTTCCTCTGACGGAAGTTTTCGCCCAGGGGCACAGGGTCTGGTAGTCCTCATCAAAAACGATGGTGTACGGCGGACCGCAGCGGTCATCGACAGCCATGTACAAATGCCGCCCCTTCCCGATCAGCCGGTACGGCCAGTACCATTCCGCATCCGGATCATCGACATGGTCGTAGATCTCCTTGGTGATCTCATACAGGGTATGATTTTGTCCTCCGCCGGTCTCGGCGGTGTACAGCTCTCTGTCGGAATCATAGCAGCATCTCCAGCCGTCCCCTTCTTTGAAGTGCATCATTCGTCTTCTTCCCCCTTTTTGTCCGATGGGGAATAGAACTCTTTTCCCGTATCCAGACAGATGGCCGCCAGCCTCCCGTCATGTTTGGAGGAGCCGCAGTCAATGGCAATATGATGAAGGCTGCGGTAGATGTATCCGGGCCGGGGATTGCCGATAATATACTGCGTGGGGGTATGTCCGGTCACCACATAGGTATCCGGGAAATACTCGATATCATATTCCGCCCGGTCCCAGACCAGCTCCTTGAGAGAATAGTCCTCTATATCTTTTCCGGGATAATAACCTCCCAATCCTGCATGAACCAGAAGAAAATCTTTGTCAGCAATAGACAGTTCCTCATACACCAGCATATCTTCAATGTATTCAATCACTTCCCGCTGTTCCTTCCGGCTCAGTGCCCGGAATTCATCAATGGTCGGCTGTCCGCCGTTTCGTTCTGCCCAGACCAGAACCCCCTCCAGCTTTTCGGCGCTTAGCTGCTGAATGGTTTCCTCCGTAATGTCCTGCATCAGAAACTTCAGACTGTCCAGAGCCATCAATTCATGATTCCCGACCAGACAGATCACATTGGGCATTTCCATCAGTTTCCGAAGCGTTTGTATCGGGTGCGGTCCACGGTCCAGCACGTCTCCTAAAATATACAGCGTATCGCTGTCCCTGAGCGCAATCTGCTTGAGCAGATCCATGAACCGGTCATATTGACCGTGTATATCTGCGATGACATAGGTTGCCATATCCCAGTCCTCCTTTTTTTCGCCGTCCTCCAGCTCCTCATTTGCCGACAAACCGGAATCCGCAGAAGTCAAAAGCCGATTGAAAATACCGGAAGGCAAGGCAGTCCTTTTCCAATCCGTCCGGCAGGGCGTCGAGCAGCGGGTAGACTTTGTCACGGTAAAACCGATGGAGCTGAGGGTAGCGACCCCAGGGGAGGCATTTGTTTCCCAGTTCGTAAAAATCCCGGTAACAATAGAGTTCGTTGGCCGCCAGCAAAAAGGTCATCACCGCAAAGCCGGGGGTGTCGGTGATATATTCCAGTTCAGAATAATCCGACAGACGCTTCCCCCGGAATTCCGAAGTTTCATACAGGTAGGTTTCCAGCAGGGGGAAGAGCTTTTCTCCGGCATGATGCGCCTCCCTGCACATGATGCGGCCGCTGATATAGTGGTTGTAATCGGCGTCCACGGGGATCCCGAGGGCTTTCCCGAGCAGCAGCAGCAGGAAGTTCGGGTAGCTTTCCGACAGATGGTGTTCCCGCAGGCTGTCGTGAATTTCCTGCGCCAGAGCAAGCTCCTCCCCGGTCAGCTCCCGCAGGGACAGTTTGTATTTTTTGCTGTCGGCGTAATCGGCGGCGATCCCGTAATCATCGGTCAGTTCGATGGAAGAACACAGGGACTTAACCGACAGGAGCATATTCAGGAGCGCCTTATATTCGCTTTTTTTCTCGTCTTCAAATAAATCTCCCTCCATTGGGAAACACACCTTGCAGCAGCCTTTGCACACCCCGCTTTCGTCAAAAGAGAGGCAAAGGCATTCGCTCATCCCGTCTCCGAAATCAACGGTCAGGACCCCGTTTTCCACCGTACTGCTCCAGCGTGCGGTGGCACCCTTCCGTTTGATTTGTTTTTTCATTTTCTCAAAAACGTCGGAGGGTGTTTTTGTTCGTTTCAGCGTGAGGGTGTAAAAAATCGTATCGGTTCCCGCTTGCCCGCTGCTCATTTCTGGTCGTTCCTTCCTGAAATGGTCTTTTCTCACATAGTTTTCTGGAATTCGTACAATCTGTACAGGCTTCTGGCGACCTTTCCGCCAAAAAGAGTCCGGAACAAAAACCGCTCTGCTCCGGGGAGCTGCTCAATCAGGTCCCCGGGCGTCATGTCATGCTCCCGCAGGAAGGAAAAACCAGTGCCCTGTTCCCAGACGGCAGGGTCGTCTGTCCCGTAAGCGGCGGTCACGCCGACATCCCGGATGGGGTTTTTGACCTTCGTGGCGCGGGCGCCCTTTTCCGTATAGCAGTCCATCAGCAGAGAGACTTCCCGGAAATGCTCCCCGGCCGAACGCAGAAACGACTGCATTTCTTCCGGTTGGAGATACATACTGATGCCTTCCAGTGCAATCAGGGCGTTGGTTCCCTCCGGGATGCTCCTCAGCCACCCCGGCTCCCGCAGATCTCCCGGGAGCATATGATACTGCTCGTCCGGTTGAAAAAATCGTTTCCTAAGCCCGATGACTTCTTCAAAATCAACGTCATACCACCGGTGACCGCCGGCCCCGACCCGCTCAATGCGGCTGTCCAGGCCGCACCCGACCTGCAGGATCACGGCCTCCCGGTCTTTGGCCATCTCCTCCCGCAGCCAGTTGTCAAACACAGCCGCACGCATGGCCATGAAATAGGCCAGCCACTTCGACCGGGACCTTCTTTTGACGGGGAACCCTTCCGCCTCCCAGATCTGTTCGGCAGTCGGGTCAGACAGGATGATTCCCTTCCGGCTGACAGCCGCTTTGCCGTACAGGGGGATAAACAAAGTTTTGCCCACGCTGTCCATGGTTTTTCACTCCTTTGTCCGGAAGAACAGGGCCGCTTCCAAATCCTGCACATAACTGGCCGCATGGTCCACTTTCATGGTTGTTCCCCTCCGTTTCGCCCTGACAGGGTCAGGGTCGGTTTTGTTCGATCCATTCCACCGCAAAATCCACCAATTCCCGCTGCCTCATCAGGCGCAGACAGGCATTTCCGAGCGTGGCTTTCTGCACAGGGTGTGCTGTTTCAAAAGCGCAGCCGATCTGCTCAAAATCCTCTCCGTCCACAAACAGCGTGTCATACGCCTTCCACACTCTTTTTCCGTTTTCCATCACAGCGCTGTGCTCCGTGCACAGGTGCTTGCTGCCGTAGACAGCCCTTGCATCCGCCAAATGAAGGGAGGTGTTTTTGTCATACCCCACCCCAATCAGCAGGACGAAGGCGTCCAGCTCGTAAAGCTTTCCGATAGGAGACCCCTCTCCGAAAATATTGGAAAGGTCATGGTCTTTGGTGAGATAGGCGGCCTCTTTTCCGAACGCCGCCACCGACCGGGCAGGATGATCGCTGCGAACGGCCCCGGGCCACTGCCGGAACATCTCCGCCACGGCCCCCATCGTATTGGTGGGGGTGAGGGCTTTGTCGTAGGGCGGCCAGTGTTCCCGGATAGCCTGATAGGATTCTACTCCCACCTCCCAATGCACCCCGGTTTCGGGGTCCAGATTCTTCCATGATTGGGTGGGCATCATAATGGTCCCCTCCGGGCCGACGGCTTCGATCAGGGCCTCGATGATGGTCTGCGCCCCGCCGCAGACATAGCCGATGCTGCCAAGGGACGTGTGCACCATCAGGACCTGCCCCTGCCTGACCCCCGCCTGTGCAAGGGCTTTTTGTACATCCGATTTCAGAATAAGCGGTTTTTCCATTCCGGCCTTCCTTCCTTTCAGAATAATTCATCGAGCAGCCGGTAATACCGGTTTTTTTCTTCGTCAAAGCGGATCCCCAGCGCCTCCGTCAGCATGGTCGGCTCAAAATCGAAGAGCTTTTCTCCGTGCGTATACGTTCCGTCAAAATTGTGCTGCAGGCTCCGGATGGCGATGGCGATATCCTGCCAGCGGTCTGCAGGACCCGCCTTCCCCAAATCAATAAACCCGCTGATCTCGTTTCCCTTGGCAAACAGATTCGGCAGGCAGCAGTCCCCGTGGGTCAGGACAATGTCTTCCTCCGGGCGATGCGTTTTCAGCCAGGCCAGCAGCTCCTCCGGGTTTTGAAAGCCATCCGGCCCGAAGGTTTCCGGTTCGGTGTTGGCTATATCCACCAATCCGTTGGCCACCCGGTATTCCGCCGCTTTCAGGCGCTCCGTCAGCCGGCTCTTCCGGCAGGGACAGTCCCGCACGTCAACGGTCCATAGCTGTCTGATTCCATCGGCCGCCAGCCGGATGACAAGCCCGGGCTGGTTCAGATATTCCATAGAACAAAGCATTTTGCCTTCCACTCTGCTCATGAGGGTATAGGTAAAGCCGTTTTGGACGGTGTAGACCCATAGGGAGGGAACGGGAAGCCTTCCCTTCAGCCACCGGGCCATGACCGCTTCCGTTTCGGCTTCGCCGCTTGGCGGCTGTATCTTCAGTACCAGCCGGTCATAGACCCGCACCTCGGAACCGGATTCCCCGATGGAATCCACCCTGTATCCCTGCGACCCGATGGCCTGAGCAATTTCCTTTGGAAGCTCCATTCCCGCTGCCCCCCTGTCTGTCAGTCTCCCTGCGGCACGTTGTCATGCAGGCTTTTGTTGCGGTAATTCAGATTGGTGCGTAGGGCATAGCCTTCCTGTTCCCAGAAGGCGTTGGCCGGGTCGTTGTCTTTGAACACCAGTCCGAAAACTTTGGTGATCCCTTCCGCACGCAGGGCTTCTTCCGCTTTTTGCACCAGCAAATGGGCGATCCCCCGGCGCTGATACTCTGGATGGACGCACAGATGATGCACAATGGCTCTCCGCCCGTCGTGCCCTGTGAGGATGACTCCGACGATTTTTTCGCCCTGTTCCCGGTTTGGGACAGAGGCTAAAAAACAGGTGGAGGGGTTTCGCTTCAGATATTTTTCAATGCCCTCTCGGGTGTCATCCACCGGGTTCAGGGCCCGCCGGGATTGTTCCGTACTGTTCCAGAGCGCAAACATCCCCTCGTAATCCTCTATGACGACCGGCCGGAATATTATCTCCATCTTATCCACTCGTTTCTATGCCGTATTGTTTCCTTATTATACCATATCCGTCCGCTCCCGGCTACCCTTTTTTCTCTGAAACCAAGGAAATCATTTTTGTTGCTGGCAATTGATGATGGGTTGACAGAATGGGGTGGGGGAAGATATAGTAAAGCTGCTATGTCCGGTATCGGAAAAATGATTGGAGG
>CACYCG010000187.1 GCA_902772855.1 uncultured Ruminococcus sp. | reverse complement strand
TAGTGTTTTCTTCAGGCTCAAGTCCCGGAAGGGGGGGCTGGGGGCACTCCCCCAGACTCGGGTCCAGCGTCACGCTGGCCCCCGGATATGGGTGCAGCGCCGCCGCTGCCTTCTTTTCAACAAAAATGATTTCCCTGCGTTTTCATGCTGAGGGGAAGACCTGTTCGGTGGAAACCTTTTCCGAAAGAGGTCTGCACCGGACATCATTCTGAAAAACCTGCCATAAGCAGTTCTGACAGCTAACATGCACAGGAGAGGAAGCGCTCAGTAAAGCACCAGTGTATCCCCCTGCAGGCGGCAGGTGCCGGGGTAGGTCTCGCTGCGGTCAAGGGCGGCATCGTACAGGGAGCAGGCGGGGACAGGAGCACCGGTTTCGGGATCCTCCGCGGTGGTTTCCGCCACCACATATCGATCTTCCAGACAGGAGATAAACCTTCCCAGCCGGGTGGGGAAGGAGATCTCAGCGTGGCTGTTGAGGATCCCTTTCACCTTGGTCGTTTCTTCTTCTTCCGTCACGGAAAAGACGGCAAAGGGTTTTTCCTCCACTATGTAAAACGTATGGGGGTCATCGGGGACAGTCAGCTCTGCTTCCACCCGCAGACCGTTGGCGGAGGCGTCGTAGCTGCAGATTTTTTCAATGCCGGTGCGGAATTCCTTGGCTCGGAAAAACAGTTTATCGCCATCAATGCCCATATAGCGGGCAAGCGCTTTGATGTCGGCGCTGGCGATGCATTTTTTGGCGATGTTTTCAGTGCCCGCCTTGAGCTGGAGCGTCAATTCGGACAAACGGCACAGCCACAGGTTATCCCGGATATCGGCATTGATCCAGCGCTGCTCTTCGTAATAGCCCCGTTTGATGTCCTCATCGGCAAAGGGATCCAGCAGGACGAGATAGTCTTCTCCCTGGGCGGACAGCTTTTTCAGATTGGCCGTGCCTAATTTAGCGATCAGCGGGCTTTTGACAAAATGCTTGGAGTTATCGTCCAGGTCGTACAGATAACACAGGCATTCGCACCCCGTCACCCCGGTGTACTGCCGGAACATGGCGGCATTGGCTTCGTCCGGCCCCATGTAAATCAGCAGGTGACGGCGGTCCAGCGGCATACAGCTCCGAAAAGCACCGGTGCAGACGACTTTGCGCCGGTCCTTTTCCACGCCGGTGGTTTTGTCGATCTCAATGATCCACATACTGTTCATCCCGTTTTCAAGGATCAGCAGAATCGCATCGTCAAAGGCGTACAGGTGCTCCACAAAGGTGGGATCTTCAAGCGTGTAATTCGTGATCAGCCGCTCCCGGCGGGTGGAACGGTTGTATTCCAGCAAAAACAGTTCGCTGCGGGTCCCTTCGTTTTTCTCCTCCGCATAATAGATATAGGAGGACCCGATGGAAAAGATTTCAATATTGCGGTGAGAAAAAATACTTCTGATATCAACAACGGTCATTTTTCATGCCTTCCTTTTCTTCAATCTATCAATATGAATCATTTATTGTTCCGTCGGAGCTTATGTACCGGACGATGAACCGTCCATGGTGGTCCAGGCGTAGCCGATATGCTCCGAATCGAAATAATAAATGGTGTTGTCAATGTAAGTGGGGCTGGCCATCATCTTCCGGGAGATGGTGGTGGATTCATTTTCGCCCAGTCTGGCCCGCAGCAGACTGTATTCCGTTTTGCTGCCGGCGTCGGAGGAGGGGAGCAGAAAAAAGAGATAATTCCCGCAGCAGTGAAGCGTTTCTCCTCCGGAATGCATCACTTCCTGCGCCTGAGCGGAGCCGGGGACCAAGGTATAGGTGCGGTAGCGGTACACATCGCTGCCGGAATAGACACTGAAAAACAGTTTTCCGTTTCCCACGGAAAAGGTCCGGATATTGACGCTGCCGCCGGGGACGGGCTGTATTGGTTGGGTGGAAGAGCGGTCGCTCAGGGCCGCCTGATACAGGGTGCCGACGTCGGAAACGTTGTTTTTGGCCAAAAAGTACAGATATCCTCCGTATTCCGCCACTCCTTCAATGGAGGAATCGGAAACAGCCGTGATGGTGCTCACAGTCCCGGTGGACAGATCCCGGCAGAACAGCGCTGCGCTGCCTTCGGTGCTGCCGGAAGAAGAGAGGGTGTAATAGGCCCGGTTATCGTAGATATACAGTCCGTAGACGTCCCCGTCCTTGCCGAATTCGGTGACAGGGGCAGCGGGGGCGGGGTCTGCAGTGAGGTCCGCCGGGACGGAAAACACTGTGCCTGCGCTGACGTAATACAGCTTTTGCTGATATAGATTCAGACAATCCATGAAATGGGAGGAGGTGCAGATGGTTCTGACCTCTCCTTTTCCGGGACAGGTGCCGGACACCCGGCGCAGAGAAAACTGCGGAGAGGTCCCGGACAGGTAAAAGGTATAGGCGCCGCACTGCACCGCACATCCGTCCCCGATTTTATTGGACAGGGGCACTTCGGACAGATCCCCTGCATCAGCGGGGAGGGCGGTGTCGGAGGAAGTCTGAGCAGAGGTATAATAGCCGCTGATCAGCATGACAGCGATGGCCAGCACCGCTAACACGGCGATGACCGCCGCCGCCGTATGAATGAGTTTGGCGGCTGCTCTGGCTTTGTCGTCAATTTCGCTTTCCGAAGGAAGCTGCTGCTGATAGGGGCGGTTCGGGTTATAGGACTGGCCGCCGCTGAACATGGCGTTCGGGTCCTGCCCGAGCTGGCCGGTGGAAGGCTGTGAGCTGGGGGCAGCGCCGAAAGTCGGCGGGACGTAGGGAGCGCCATAGCCGGAGCCGGTATTCCTCTGGTCGCTGAACATGGCGTTTGGATC
>CACYCG010000186.1 GCA_902772855.1 uncultured Ruminococcus sp. | reverse complement strand
CTTTTAGCGTCTTCTTTAGGTGCAAGCCCCGGAAGGGGGTCCGGGGGAGAATCCCCCGGCTACGGGGTGCAGCGCCGCCGCTGCCGCCGCCGCTGGTTTGAAAAGGCTGGACCGAAACTTTGCATTCCTTTGCAAGACTATTAGCGTCTTCTTTAGGTGCAAGCCCCGAAAGGGGGGTCTGGGGGCACTCCCCCAGATACGGGGTGCAGCGCCGCCGCTGCCTTTTTTTCAAAAAAGGTTTCCCCCGATGAAAAAAGCGACTTGATTATTTGCTGAGAATAGGGTACAATGAACAGCGGGCTTGATGAAGGCGTCATGGCCGCAGAAAAGGAAAAATGTCTGGAGGAATCTATTTTGGCAGAAACACTCAGAGAACTCATTGAAAAACGAAGGACCTTTGCCATCATTTCCCACCCCGATGCGGGAAAAACTACCCTCACCGAAAAACTGCTCCTCTACACCGGAACCATTCAGACCGCCGGTTCCGTCAAAGGGAAAAAGTCCGATAAACACGCTGTGTCTGACTGGATGGAAATCGAAAAGCAACGAGGGATCTCCGTCACCTCTTCGGTCATGCAGTTTTTTTATAACGGCTGCTGCATCAATATCATCGACACCCCCGGCCACCAGGATTTTTCTGAGGATACTTACCGCACCCTGATGGCGGCGGATTCGGCTGTGATGGTGATTGATGCCTCCAAAGGCGTGGAAGCACAAACCCGGAAGCTGTTCAAGGTCTGCACCATGCGGGGGATCCCGATTTTCACCTTTATCAATAAAATGGACCGGGAAGCAAGAAGCCCTTATGAACTGCTTGAGGATATCGAAAACGTTCTGGGCATCCACACCTGCCCCATGAACTGGCCTATCGGCTGCGGAAGGGATTTCAAAGGCGTTTATGATTTTGCCCGCAAGGAGATCCTGGCCTTCACCGCCAATAACGGGCAGCGGGAGGTGGAAATGGACGCCCTCCCCCTTTCCGACCCTTCCCTCGAAGAACGGCTCGGCGAAACCCTGTTTGCCACCCTGAAAGACGATGTGGAGCTCCTCGAAGGGGCCGGCGATGACTTTGACCTCGAACAGGTGCGAAGCGGAAAGCTCACCCCCGTCTTTTTCGGCTCGGCACTGACCAATTTCGGCGTGGAACCCTTTTTGGCGGAGTTTTTGCGCATGACCACTCCCCCGCTCCCCCGCAAAACCGTGGAGGGAGAGGTGGACCCCTTTGAAGACAGCTTTTCCGCCTTCGTGTTCAAGATCCAGGCGAATATGAACAAGGCGCACCGGGACCGCATCGCTTTTATGCGGATCTGCTCCGGACGCTATGACAAAACGATGGAAGTCTACCATGTGCAGGGCCAGAAAAAAATGCGGCTTTCTCAGCCGCAGCAGCTCATGGCGCAGGACCGGGAGGTCATCAGCGAAGCCTATGCGGGCGATATCATCGGCGTATTCGACCCCGGCATCTTCTCCATCGGAGACACCGTTTGCTCCCCCTCCAAAAAAGTCTGCTTTGAAGGCATTCCCACCTTTGCCCCGGAGCATTTTGCCCGGGTGCGGCTGAAAGATACCATGAAGCGCAAGCAGTTCGTTAAGGGCATCACCCAGATCGCTCAGGAAGGCGCCATCCAGATCTTCCAGACCCTCGGCGGCGGCATGGAAGAAGTTATCGTCGGAGTGGTCGGCGTGCTGCAGTTTGAGGTGCTGGAATACCGGCTGAACAATGAATATAACGTGGACATCGTGCTGGAGCATATGTCCTATGAGCTCATCCGCTGGATCGGCAACGAGGGACTGGACCCCAAGACCCTTAACCTCACCTCCGACACCAAACGCATTCAGGACCTCAAAGGAAAGCACCTTCTCCTCTTTACCAGTGAATGGAACATCACCTGGGCACTGGAACATAACAAAGGCCTGATCCTGACCGATTTCAGCAAAAACTGAGCCTCCCCGAAAAAAATCCCCCCGGTTCTTTCGGACTTTCCGAAGAGCCGGGGGGTTGCTGTTTAGAAAAGGGAATCAGGCTTCGACTTCGAGATGGTCGTACAGGGCCTTATCGCCGGAGTAATTGAAAATATACACGCAGTTGCTGCTGCTGACCGAGCCGTCCGAACCGAACCACCGGGACCCGATGTGGAACTTAAAGCCGGTGGCAGTTTTCGGGATATAGGCTTCGTAGAGGGTGAAGGTCTGCGCCGAGCCGCCCCAATAACCGGAGCCAACGCTCTTGGTCACCGTTTTGCCGGTGCTGGTCAGGGAGGCATCTCCGGTCATATTGTTATTGTTCCAGTAATGGAGCTGGTAGCTGCTTTGGCCGTGCTCGTTTTCAATGTAGCTGATTACGGCCACATAGATCTTGTATTTGTCCGGATACGGGTCGGGCGGAACGGGATTTTCCTTGATCGTCACGGTCCCGACCATACTGGCCAGCACCGCTTCTCCCGACACAATGCTCGCCCGGACGGAATAGGTTCCCGCTGTTTTGACATTCAGAACGCCCTTTTTGTCTTTTCCGGTGGTCAGGAGCGTTTCTTCTCCGTTCTGAATAAGGGTGTAGCGGTAGGATTCTGCCGGAAGGTTAGCGGACAGGTTTTCGCCCTGCACGCCCACGGCAATATCCACCTGAGAATACAGGTCGCCGGTGGGAAGCACCAAATCGATCAAATGCGGAGGATTCACCCACAGGTCCTTCTGCAGATAAGCCATGCGGCCGTCCGCATCCGTGACGGTGGCGATGATCGTATAGGGGCCTGGTTCGGCGGGAAGGGTCATGGTATAGGTGCTGCTGTCCCAGTATTCCTCCACCATAGTTTCCTGCGTATAATGGCGGTAGGCGTAGCTGTACTGATAGGGGCCGCTGCCTCCCTTGGCGGAAACAGAAATGGTCACGTCATCACCGCTTCCCACGTTGCCGTCCGGCGTTACCGTCATATCGGTCAGGGACAAGCCGTGGTCCGGCACGTCAAAATCACAGGAAATGGTGGCGCTTTGCTTGCTGCGGTCCACACGGGTGAACACGGCGGTGTAATGGCCGCTGAACGCCGGCGTATAGGAAGCCTGCACATAGGATATACGGCCTTCGATCGAATACGGTTTGGGAGCGTTCATGCTGGTGTGCACCAGCCGTCCTTCGTGAAGAATGTACAGATAATGCATATAAGCGCCCGGGAGCAAATTGTCATTTTTATCGGCGGCCTTGAAGGTCAGCAGCGTTTTGTAATCAATTTCATCATACGGGCGGGTGCATTCCATATAGGTGTAGGTGACCGGCATATCCTTAATGGTCAGGAAATAATAATTGGAGGAAGTGGCGCCGGTGGCGTCTTCGCCGAAAACCGTGATCTTGTAGTGGCCTTCCTCATCAAAGGGGACCGACTGGCTCCGCACACGGCCGGCACTGAACCCGCTGCTGTAATGACCGTAGTCTTCATTTCCGACCAGCGTTTCGCCGGTGTCCAGATTTTCCACCTGCATTTTGTAGCGGAACGGTTCCACGCCGCCCAGAGGATTGGCGTACAGGATCTCCCGGATATTCAGGTCGTCCACGTTTTCCGCTTTTTCATTTCTCACATAATACGGCACGTTGAAATCAAAGGAGAATGGTTTGATCGCTTCATCGGTCGCATAAAGATTCACGCCTCTTTTGGCCGTGAAATATTTTCCGCCGTTGTTGTCCACATTCTTTCCTTCGCTGTCCGAGAAGTAAAGGGAAACGGAAGACTGCTTGCCCATCGGGATAATGTACTTATACAGATAGCCCAATTCTTCCAGCTCATATTTCATCGGCACAGCCGCTGCATCTGTCCAGGAAGTGGAACCGAGCAGGTAGTGAAGGGTGGGCTTGTCATAGCCGCGGTAGTAGATCACCGCATTGTTGTGCACTCCCTGCACCAGACCGATCTCTTCCGCATCCTCTGCGGCCTTGAACACCTTGGGCGTGGGGAAGGTGTAGCTGTAGGAATAGCTGGGGTCGTTTTCGTCGTAGATCTTGATGCTGACAAGGTAGGAAGTATACTCGTTCGTGGGGTCGTTATCCACCAATTGAATGTAGAAATCCGCTTCCCGGATATCCGGGCAATCGAGACGATCCGCCAGATTCTGCAGGTCATACACAAACGTCGCATCCCGCATTCCTTCTGTGCCCTGATAATTCAAAACGTACTTGTAGTTTCTTCCGCTCAGAGGACTGAGGTCTTTCCAGACAGTGGAATTGGCCCAGGTCATATGCAGTCTCGGAGACACTTCTGCACGGAATTCCGTGCGCAGGGTATATTCCACAAAATAATGGGGAGAGGCGTTCTTCACCACTTCGATGCGGTGGGCGGAGGAGAAAATCGGTGTCCGCTGGTCCGCATTATAGCCATTATCTACCATACAGCGATAGTTCAGGGCATCGTAAGCCACCCAGCAGAAACCGCCGTTGCAGTAGCCTTCGCCCCAGGAATTGGCGATTTTGAACGCGCCCATTTCGCCCTTATCCACCCGTCCGTTGCCGTTGATGTCGGACCAGATGTTGTCGTTATAGCCCAGCAGGGTCATGCCGTGGCCGCCGTCCGCTTTATCGCAGGCCAGAATGACTTTTTCCCCCACATGGCCCACGTTGACGCCGCTGGCTTCTTTCAGCGTATCCTCCCGCCAGCCGAAAATGAAGGCGGAATAGGAGATGATCTCTCCGTTGGCCAGGGTCGTTTTCAGAAGCTTCAGGTCTTCGTCATCGGGAGACGTCACCAGGGTCTGCTCATTATGACCGGGAACATCCAGCCGATAATATTCCTTCACCCGGTGATTGGCGGCATCCCGGTAATTGGTCACACTGGGAGAGACCGAGCACCAGTCTTCATCATAGGGGACCAGATCCATCGTGGCCACGCCCCATTCTTTGATCAGGGGATGAACCGAATCGGCGCTGGAACCATTCTGTGCATCGCCGCCGTTGATCATGTTATAGATGAACTTCGGCGACATGGTGGTCTCCGGGGTGCAGGTGGTGTCGTGGGTGTGATGGTATTCATAGGTCATCAGGTAATAGACGTTGGAAAAACTGGCGCAGGAGCCGATGGCGTGCTGGTCGCCGACGGCCGGAAAATATTTTTTCTGGCTGTTGTCCACCGCATCCGGAAGCTGGGACGTTTCCTTCGGCGCCCTCTGGATCATGCTGCCGGTCGTTTTTCCCACGATCCCCCAGTATTCGTCCGCCGAATGGATGACGGGGCTGTCGGAATCATCCGGGTCTTCGGAAAGATTATCCGGGGTATAGCGGTCGGCATACAGCTCCCGGTAGGACTTTCCGGGGATGACGATCTCGGCCTCTTCCTCTTCGTCTGCCTCAGCCTCCGCTTCCGGCAAAACGGGCTTTTCCTCTGCGGCGGGCGCTTCGGTTTTTTCCGGCTCCTCCACAGACGGCACGGCGATCGTCACGTCCTCCGGGGTCACTTCCCCGGTTTCGATCTGCTCCCGGATGTCCTTTTCCGGGGTCAGCAGATAGGAATTATCCACCTTATCCGGCAGCGCCTCTTCCGCTGCCGGGGCGGAAACGGGAGCTTCAGGTTCCGCCGGAAGGCTGTCCGGGGGGACATCTCCGGCCGCCACCGCCGCAAAGGACGAGCTGAACACGGTCGCTGCCGACAGCAGCACCGACAGCCATGCTTTTGATGTTGATTTCATGCAGTCATTCCTCCTATTGTCAAAATGAGAAATTCAAGAATATACCCATCATAGTTTTAACAGTTTATTCAACAATAATCAATAAGCATAAATACCAAAAGGGTTCTCATTTTTTTAGTAGAAGTGATACGAAGCCCGGCGCCCGGCGGGGACGGGCAGGCGGTCCGGTCGTTTTCCTTCACGCAGAAGCGCCGCCCGGTCTCCGGCGGGGAGCAGGCGGCGCTTTGGTTTTCGATTCAGAGGGTGAGCGTATCATAGAGGCATTTATCGCCGGAATAATTGAAGATATAGGCGCAGTTGCTCTGCCCCACCACGCCATCGGACCCGAACCAGCGGGTGCCGATATGGAACTTGAAACCGGTCGCTTCGGCGGGGATCCGGGCGGTGTAGAGGGTAAAGGTCTGTGCCGCCCCGCCCCAATAGCCGGAGCCAACGCTCTTTGTCACGGTCTTCCCGGTGCTCTCCAGCGCCACATCTCCGTTTGTGCTGCTGTTCCAGTAATGCAGGGCGTAATTGGCCTGCCCGCCTTCGTTTTCAATATAGCTGATAACGGCCACATAGATCAGATGGCTGTCCGGAACGGGGTTCGCTTCGATGGTCACATCCTGCGAAACAGACGCCACGATCATCCCGGAGGCTTCCACCTGCGCCGTCAGGCGGTAGGTGCCGGTCTTGGCCGCCCGGAGAGTCGTTTTCTTGTTCGCATCGGTCGTCAGCAGGGTGGACTCTGCGCCGTCAGACAGGATATAATGCACCGCATCGGCGCTCAGGCCGGCGGAAATATGGTCTCCGATCAGCCCGACCGTATAGTCCGTATTGGCATACAGGGGCCCGTCCGGGATTGTCAGACCGGTCAGGCGGGGCGGATTCACCCAAATGGCCTTTTCCTGATATGCCATCAGGCCGCTGCTGTTTTTCGCCATAGCGATCAGGGTATAGGGGCCGGGTTCATCGGGCAGCTTCATCGCAAAGCGGCTGTCCTCCGTATCTTCCTCCACCATAAACTCCTGATTGTACCGGCGGTAGGCATAGCTGTACAGGACCTCTCCGGAGGTGTCGGAGGTCGTCACAGAAAGCGCCACGCTGTCCCCGAGGCTGAGGTCTTTTTCCGGCGTGACCGTGAAGCTGTCCACGGAAAAGCCGTGGTCTTCCACATCAAACTCGTAGGTAATGCAGGCATATTCCTTATTCACATCGACCCGGGAAAAGACCGCTGTATAATGTCCGCTGTACATGGGGGTAAAACTGGCTGTGACGGCAGCGGTTTTTTCATCCATAGAATACCGCAGCGGAGCATATTTTTTGCTGAAGACCACCCGGTCCTGGTGCAGAACGGTAAACTGATGATAATATTGTCCCGGGAACATCTTATCATTGGCGTCCTGCGCCACAAAGGTAAGATAATCGCCTGCACAAAGCTGGGCATAGGTCCTCTGGCATTCCATATACTCATACCTGAGCGGCAGATCCTCCACCGTTACCAAATAATACGTCTCGGCCTGCGCCCCGGTGGAATCCTCTCCGTACACCGTCGCCTTGAAATGACCCGGCTCTGTGTAGGAATATCCTCCCGAGCGGATCCTCCCGGCGTAAAAACCATGATTATAATCCCCGAAGGGCTCATCTAAAATCACTTCTCCCGTGTCGATGTTTTCCAGCTTCATCCGGTAGCGGAACGGCTCAAAACCGCCCATCGGGTCGCCGTAGGGATCGTCACGGAATCCGACGTCCACCACCTTGACCTGTTCGGAAGCACGGTTTTTGACGGAAAAGGCAAAGGGCTTGCCGGCGCCGGGGGTGGAAAAGGTGTTCACGCCCTCCACGGCGGTGTAATATTTCCCGCCGTTTGTATCCTGCTGTCCGTCCGGGCTTAAAAACATGACCTTGGCGGAAGAAGCTGTTTGCAGAGGGATGACGTATTTGTACACATACCCCAATTCCTCCAGCGTATACCACATCTCCAGCCCCTCTTCCGCTGTGAAGGAACCGGAACCGACCTGATAGCGGATTTTCGGGGTGTCGTAGCCACGGTAATAGATGACGGCATTATGATGGACCCCTTTGGAGATCTCGATCGACTGCATGGTATCCAGGGAAACAAACGTCTGCGGGAGAGAAACCTGCGGCGTCAGCAGAAGGGTGGGATCGTTTTCATCATAGATCCTGAAAGAAAGCAGTTCGGAAGTGTATTCGTTTTCCGCGTTGAAGTCGATCAGCTCTAAACTGAGGTCAGCTTCCCGGATATCCGGACAGCCCAGCTTATTCAGCAGGTTTTCCACATCGTACAAAAAGGTTCCGCTTGCTTTCCCGGTTGTTCCGGAGAAGTTCATAATATGCTCCGGAGTGGACGACTGCGCCGGGTTGAGGTTTTCGCTGACCGAAGTATTCGCCCACGAAACCGTCAGCTCCATACGAAAATCGGAGCGGTGGGCGGTGCTGATGGTATACTCCGCAAACAAATGAGGGGAGGCATTTTTCACCACGTCAATGCGGCAGGCATCGATCAGGATCGGCACCCGCTCGGAAGCATTATAGGCCAGCGGCACCACGGAATGGTAATTCAGCGCATCATAGGCCAGCCACATAAAGCCGCCGTTGCCGTATCCTTCGCCCCAGGAATTGACGATCTTGAAAGCGCCCATTTCGCCCGTATCAATCTGATCGTTTCCGTTGACGTCCGCCCAGACGGTATCGTCATAGCCCACCATGCACATCCCGTGAGGGCCGTCGAATTTGTCGCAGGCCAGAATCACTTTTTCTCCCACCAGACCCTCATTCACGCCCGGGGCTTCTTTCAGAGTATCCTGCCGTCAGCCGAAAATCGGGGAACTGTAGGAAACCACTTCGCCCCGTGCTAAAACCGACTTGAGCAGTGTGAGATCCGGGTCGTTCGGGAAGGTCACAACCGTGTTCTGAGTCGTTCCGGGAACGTCCAGACGGTAATAATTTTTGACCCGGTGATTGGCGGCATCCCGATAGACCTCTTTGGTCGGAGACAGGGAGCACCAGTCTTCATCATAGGGGACCACGGACATCGTCGGCACGCCCCATGTCTGGATCAGCGGGTGAATGGACGTATCATTGGAACCAGCCTGTGAATTGCCTCCGTTGATAATGTTATAGATAAACTTCGGCGACATAATGCTTTCCGGCGTGCAGGTCAGGTCATGGGTGTGATGGTATTCATAGGTCATCAGGTAATAGACGTTTCCGAAGCAGGCGCAGGAACCGATGGCTTTCTGGTCGCCCACCACCGGGAAGTATTTTTTCTGGCTGTTATCCACGGAAGTGGGAAGCGTTTCCGTTTCCGCCTGCGCCTTTTGCACCATGCCTTCGTTCTTCAGCGCCCGGTATTCCTCCGCCGAATGAAGCACCTGCATTCCCCCCGGAAGCGGCTCCGGGGTGCTGAGGCTTTCGGCGTCATAGCGGTCGGGGTACAGATCCCGGGTCAGTTCTCCCGGAATGCGGATCTCCTCCTCCGCTTCTTCCGTTTCCTCCGTTTTGTCCGGCTCCGCCGAAGGGGTCTCCCCCGGCTGAGAGACCACCCGGATCTCCTCGGGGCTGATCTCCCCGGAGAGCACCTGCTCCCGGGCATTTTTTTCCGGCTGAATCGCCGCCGGTTCCGACAGCACCGGCGGTGCGCTGACAGCGGGGGCGGCTGGTTCCGGTGCAGGCTCAGCGGGAACAGTTTCCCCGGCCGCTACAGCCGGGAAGGATGCGCTAAGCACGGTGGCCGCCGACAGCAGCACCGACAGCCATGCTTTTGAAGACAATTTCATAAAAACCCTCCTTATGGAAAAAGAAAATCACGATTACCCTTTCAACTTATTGTTGCAATCATTTTCTTTCCATTTGACAATGGGCACATACCACAGAATCCACGGTCTGATTTTATGGAAAGTTCATAGAAGCGGAAACGCTGGCTGCG
>CACYCG010000185.1 GCA_902772855.1 uncultured Ruminococcus sp. | reverse complement strand
TTTTTTTGCTGTTTCCGGCTGCGGACATCTTCTGCCAGACCGTTTTGTCTGTCCGCAGCAAGAAAGCGGCGGCCCGAATCAATCGGACCGCCTGTGTGGTGGGTATTGGGAAAAGGAGGGTTATCCTTCTTCAAGGCCAAAGGGACTGTAGCGTCTGTAGGGGCTTTCTTCTGTGGCGCTGCTTTCTTCGGTGGTGCGCTCGCCAAGGGTGACGCTGACGGTTTTTTCTTCGCCGTCACGGCTGATGACCATTGTAAGCGTATCACCGGCACGGTGCTTCGAGACTTCAGATTTGAGCTGGCTGGAGTTGGAGATTTCTTTCTCGCCGATTTTGACGACACGGTCGCCGATCTTGATTCCGGCTTTCTCCGCAGCGGAGCCTTCAATAACGTTGGAAATATACACACCCTGTTCATCGACACGATACATGAACATCGCACTTTCGGAATCAATGTCGACTAAGTTGACGCCGAGGAAGCCTCTGCCGGTGACTCGGCCGTGGGTTTTCAGATCGTCCAAAATCGAGATGACATCATTGACCGGGATTGCAAATCCCAGACCTTCCACAGTCGTTCCGGAAGAAGTGGAGCTGGATTTGGCGACGACAATGCCGACCAGATTGCCATGAGCATCGAACAGACCGCCGCCGGAATTGCCGGGATTGATGGCTGCATTGGTCTGCAGGAGGTTCATGATCTTGCCGTCAATCTTGATCTCTCTGTCCAGAGCGCTGATAATACCGTCCGTCACGGTGCCGCCGAGCTGTCCGAGCGGGTTGCCGATGACAACGGCGGTCTGACCGACCTGCAGGGCGGAGGAATCGCCGAAGGTGGCGCAGGTAAGACCCGTTTCGTCAATCTTGAGCAGCGCAACATCAAGGTCTTCATCGGAGCCAATCAGTTTGGCTTCATAGGATTTGGAATTGGTCAGGCGGACGGTAATAGAAGTGGCGCCTTCGATCACATGATTATTGGTGATGATGTAGCCGTCCTGAGAAATGATCACGCCGCTGCCGGCTGCCTGTGAAACATACTGGCCGTAAAAAGAATCATAGGAAGTGATCTCTGTCGTGATCTCTACTACGCTGTCTTTTACCTTTGCGGCCACTTCCTGCGTAGTGGTCGGGGTAGTTTCCGTGTCGCTGGCCTGCACGATAGTCAGGGTCCCGCTTGATTCAGAGGATTTGATGGTTTCAGAAGAGGCAGAAGAAACGGTTGAGGTTTCTGTTTTCTGAGAAGCGGTCTGCTGTGCCAGATAGGATCCGGCAAAACCGCCGCCAAGACCTACGCAAAGCGCCAGCAGGAGGCAGCCGAACACAAGCGCTACTTTTCCAGTGGAAGATTTCTTTTTCGGAGCAGCCGGCTGAGCGGCAGTGGGGTAGCTGTAGGTTTGCTGCGGATAGACCGGGTAGGAAGGCTGTGCATAATAGCCTGCTCCCGGAGCCGCATAGCCATTCATCGGCGGATAGGGCTGAGCAGCGGGCATCCCGGGAGAGGCCGGCTGCTGCGCGGGAGCTGCTGAAGAAGCATCGGCGGAAACTTCCTGAACGGGAGGAATGGCCTGTGTGTCCTGACGGTCGGAAGCCGGTGTTTCGGCTGGAGAGGTGCTTTCGGAATACATATCTCCGTACTGGAAAGCATCATTGGCAGCCGGAGCATTGTTTTCCGGAACAGGAGGCTGTGCGCCGCCGGTGTAGCCGTTATTCTGATAAAACTCATTATGATCCATAAGAAAACCTCCATTTTTTCATTCGTTTTTTATGTCATCTCTCAAAGAAGAGGTGCTTCAGAACAAAGCTCTTTTTGGGTTCCGTCCTGATGATGTTATTATAAACCGCCGGAGCGAAAAAGGTGCTAAAAAATTACGCTTTTTTTTGAAAGAATCTTTGAATTTAATCTGAAAATCCTTTAAGCTTTTCAGGTTGTTTTCAGGTTTGCTTTTTCCTCACTTTTCCTTAATAGTTGTATCGCAAAAACCTCCGTTTGTCAAGCCCCGGATACGGGGTCCAGTACCCCAAGGGCACTTTCACCCAGCGCCAGCGTGACGCTGGCGCTGGGTAGTG
>CACYCG010000184.1 GCA_902772855.1 uncultured Ruminococcus sp. | reverse complement strand
GAGGAAAGTCCGGGCTCCACAGGGCAAGGATAACGGCTAACGGCCGCCGGGGGCGACCCCAGGGAAAGTGCAACAGAAATATACCGCCCGGCACCCCCCTTTTTTGCCGGGTAAGGATGGAAAGGCGAGGTAAGAGCTCACCGGCGCACAGGAGACTGTGCGGCCCTGCAAACCCTATCCGGAGCAACACCGCAAGGAAGTGTATTCATCGGCCCGATGGCTTCAGCAGGTGGCATTGAGCAGGCTCGGCAACGGCCTGCCAAGATAGATGGCCGTTCACGACAGAACCCGGCTTATCGTCTCACTCTCTTTCGTCTTTTGCGGATCGCTTCGGCGGTCCGTCTTTTTTTGTGGAAGTTCTGTGAAAAATGATAAGAATCATGGACAGTTTGTAGAAAATCCTCTTGCAAAACAACAGCAAAAATGGTATAATTGTTGCAATAGTTGGTCTGTGCAGGGTGAATAGTGCAAGACTGACCGCTCCGGAAGCCTCCCCGCAGGGAAGCGCCGGGGCCAATATTACGCTATAAAGGAGTTGTTTTCAATGGGAATCATTAAAGCTGCGGTAAACTCTGTGGGCGGCGCATTAGCGGACACCTGGCTGGAAGTCATCGAGCCAAGCGATATGGATTATAACACCGTTATGTGTCCCGGCGTCAGCAAGGCCAGAAACGACCGCCGGAATACGAACACAAAGGGAACCGCCAACACCGTTTCCAACGGGTCTATCATCCATGTGTACGACCAGCAGATGATGCTGCTGATCGACGGCGGCGCTATCATCGACTACACCGCCGACCCCGGCTATTTCGAGGTGAAAAACTCTTCCCTGCCGTCCCTGTTCAACGGACAGTTCGGCGATTCGCTGAAGGATACCTTTACCCGCTTCAAATTCGGCGGCGTGGAGCCGACCGCTCAGCGGGTGGTGTACATCAACCTCAAGCCGATGGACGGCATTAAGTACGGGACCAAAACGCCCATCAACTACTACGACGCCAATTACGACATCGACGTCAACGTGCGGGCCTTCGGAAAGTTCTCCGTGGAGATCAGCGACCCGATCCGCTTCTTCAAGACCATTATCTCCACGTCCGATGTGACCAATATGCGCCCGGTGAATATGGAAACGCTGGCCACGCAGCGCTGGGACAGCGAACTGCTGACCGCTTTGCAGCAGGGGCTGGTAGAGCTTTCCGCCAAGGGCGTGCGGATCTCCCAGCTCGGAATGTACAACACCCAGCTCATCGAGACCCTGAAAAACTACCTCAAAGAGCCGTGGCAGGAGAGAAGAGGCATTGTCCTCTCCGACCTGGGCATTACCGTCTCCTACGATGAGGAGACCAAAGCCCTGCTGCAGGAAAGAAACCGGGTGGCGATGTTCAACAATGCCGGCATGAGAGAGACCCTGGTGCAGCGCAATATCTCCGAAGGAATCCGCAACGCCGGGAGCAACCCGGGCGGCGCCATGCAGGGCTTCATCGGCATTAACGCCGGGATGAACGCTGCCGGCGGCTTTATGCAGACCGCTTCCAATACCAATATGCAGCAAATGCAGATGCAGCAGCAAATGCAGCAGACAGCGCCTGCAACGCCTCCGGCGCCTGTCGCTCCTGCGGCTCCTGCGGCCGGCGGCTGGACCTGCGCCTGCGGCAAGGGCGGCAACACCGGCAAGTTCTGCGCCGAATGCGGCAAACCGAAGCCGGAAGCCTCCGGCGCCTGGAAATGCGCTTCCTGCGGAACCCAGAACACGGGCAAGTTCTGCCAGCAGTGCGGCGCCAAGCGGCCGGACGCCAAGCGTATCGTGTGCGATAAGTGCGGCTATCAGCCCGACATGAGCAAGCCTCTGCCGAAGTTCTGCCCGGAATGCGGCGACCCGATCAACGAGGCAGATTTTGTGTAAAAACGTCAGACCGGTCCTCCGCCGGGAAGCGGGGGGCCGGATGAGAAAAGAGGTGAGCGGCAGGACCTTTTTCGGCCTTGCCTGTCCGAATGATGGATACCGTCAATTATAAATGCGCTAACTGCGGCGGCCCGCTTCAGTTTGACGCCGCTAAACAAAAATTCGCCTGCGAATACTGCGGAAGTGATTTCACCGAGCAGGAGCTGCAGAGCCGCCGGGAATACAGCGACCTCGATGCCCGTCTTTCCGGGGACGCCCGGCCGGAGCCGGCGCCCTCCGACGCAGACGACGACTTTTCCTCTGCGGCCGCCTATCTTTGCCAGAGCTGCGGAGCGGAAGTCATCGCCGACCAGAACACCGCCGCTACCTTCTGTGTCTACTGCCACAGCCCGGTAGTGCTCTCGAACCGGATGACGGGCGAGATGAAGCCGCATAAGGTCATCCCCTTCAAGATCTCCGAGCAGGAAGCCAAAAACCGCTTTTTGGCGTTCTGCAAAAAGAAAAAGTTCCTCCCCGGGGATTTCCTCTCTTCGGGGCAGTTAGATATGATGAAAGGGGTCTATTACCCCTACTGGCTCATCGACTCCCTCAAAAAGGGCGGCGTGCGGGCGACAGCCAAGAAAAAACGCCGCTGGACCGAGGGAGAATACGAATACACCGAAACCAAGACCTACCGGGTGGTGCGGGCCGGCAGCATTGATTTCAAGGGCTATCCCTGTTCCGGCGTGAAGTCGGAGGAAAACAGCAAGGCGCTGAAATATGTCAACCCGTTTCAAGATGAAGATTTCCGTCCGTTTACCATGTCGTATCTTTCCGGCTTTTTAGCGGAAAAGCGGGACGTAGAGCGGCAGGACGTACAGCAGAAGGT
>CACYCG010000183.1 GCA_902772855.1 uncultured Ruminococcus sp. | reverse complement strand
ACGGGCAAAAGAATATTTCCCTCATTGGCGGCACCTTCAACGGAAATGCACAGGATACCACCCGGGCCAAGGGGCTGGTGTCCCTGCGCTCTACGGACAATATCACCCTCTCCGGCGTCACCTTCAAGAACTTCTGCGGCACCCACGGGGTGATCATCGACGGAGCGCAGGGCTTTACAGCGCAGAACTGCACCTTTTCCGATTTCAAGCCTTTCACCGGCTCGGCCGCTGCGTACACAGCCCAGACAAACTCCAATTCCTATTGGTCGGCGGAGGCCCTGCATATTGATTTTGTGGCTCCCTCCGGCAGCAGCGGGGGCCGGAGCATGAAAAACATCACCGTTTCGGGCTGCACCTTCATCGGCGTGCCGTCCGGGGTCGGGACCCACCATGTCTATGAGGGGCTGACGGCGGATTCGGTCAAAATCTATAACAACCAGTTCACCGGTTGTTTTTACGATGCGTGCAACGCTTCCAACTTCAAGAACTTTGCTTTTTTTGACAACCGGGCCGTGAATACCCCTACCCTGCTCCGGGCGGAAAACACCCGGGGCGTGGTGCATGACAACGTGCTCGACAATTCCTCCTATGCCCCTGGCGCCAAGGTGATGAGCAGCATCTATCAATTCGGCCGCAACCGGCTGGAACTGCACACCCTTTCGGGGATAGAGATCTCCAACCGGAAAACCGACGGCGTCATTCAACTGACCAACAGCACCTCTTTAGACGTTTACCACAACACCATCAAGGTCCGGAATTACACCGGCAGCGCCGAAAGCCGCATCTGCGGGATCCACGGCTATTATCAGGCAGTTGTGAAAGCGCATGAAAACACGGTCAGCGGCGCTTCCTACCGGGGGATTTACGTTGATACCGGGAAAGCGGTCCTGACCAATAACTTCATAGAAAAATGCCTCGATTCCCTCTACGTCAGCAACAGCACCGGCTCGTCCATTACCGGCAACACCGCCGTCGATTCCGGCAACCGGGCCATCAACGGCTACCGGGACGCTTCTTTGGTCATCGCCCGCAACCAGATCCAGAACACCGCCTCCGGCCGGGGCATTACCGTGGAAGAATGCGCCGGGGGCACGGCCATCACAGAAAACACCGTTCTCCAGTGCGCCTCCTTCGGCATTTACACGATTGATTCTCAGGTGCAGACCATCAGCGGGAACCTGATCGGAAACGGGCAGACCCACGCCATCACCCTCAACTCCGCCTCCCGGGTCAGCACCATTGAAAACAACACCCTGTTTTGCAACGCCGGGCACGACCTGTACATCACCGGCTGTTCTCGGGCTGCGGCGTTTGCCTCCAACCGATCGGACCAGAATGCGGTGCGGGTCAATGCCGGTTCGACCCTGTCGGCCAGAGACGACTGTTCCCTGCACGTTCATTCCTTCGTTCCCGTCAAAAAGGTGTCCGCCACCTGTACCCGGGCGGGGTACACGGAATACCGCTGCCGGAACTGCTCCTGCACCTATCATGCCGATTTCACCGCTTTCGCCAAACACAACTATGCCGTCACCACGGTTTCTTCCACCTATCTGCAGGGGGGCTATTCCCTGCACACCTGCACGACCTGCGGCCACAGCTATAAAAGCCATGAAGTGCCCAAACGCACGCTTGAAAACGTGAGCGGCTTCCGGAACGTTTCTGTTTCCGCTGCGTCCATCCGCTTCACCTGGGACAAGGTCCCGGATGCGGACGGGTATGTGGTGTACCTGTACAACAAAACCGCCGGGAAATGGGAGCGCTGCAACAAAACTACCGGCGGCAGCAACGTGCAGACCATCAGCGGCCTCAAAGCGGGAGAAAGCTATTCCCTGACGGCGAGGGCGTACAAGACCGTCAGCGGCAAAGAGGTGCTCTCCCCCGGCTACACCACCTACAAGACCTCCACCAACCCCGCCCAGGTCAAATTCAGCGTGGCGTCCAAATCCAAAGGAAGCGTCACCTATTCCTGGACCAAGGTCAGCGGCGCCACGACGTACGCCGTCTATTACAAGCCCACCGCTTCCTCCTCGTGGACAAGGGTCGGAACGGTCGGCAGCGACAAGAACACCTTCACCAAAACTGGACTGAACAGCGGCGCAGGCTATTTTACCGTCCGGGCGTACAAAACCTACGAAGGCAAAACCTACGGCTCCGCTTATTCCTCCAAAACCCTGACCGTTACATAATGCGCCGCCGCTGGCGGCTAACCGAAAACTGAAACCTGAATACTGGGTTTGTTTGAGGCCCTTCTCCTGTCGTTACTTTGCCAAAGGACGAAAGGCTGCTCCGATGGTTTTCTGGTCGGTGTTTCAGGTTATTCTTCTGGAGAAGGCAGCTCTGAAGAGCACTTCCGCCCAGTGCGTCACCCTGGTAAAAGTGTCCAATTTTTCCATGTAATATTTTAATAAAAATGTGTTGACAAATTGGATTTTTTAGTGTACTATAGAGATGTCAAGAAAAACCAATTGGTTTTTGACTATTCCTTTGATTATTTCTTTTTCTTTCCTTTTTCCTTTTTTCTTTTTATTCCTTTTGGCAAACGGTGCAGGCGATGCCTGCACCGTTTGTCTTTGTGCGGAAAACCGTTTTCCCGTGCCTGCAAAACGCCAAAAACCGCCCCCGACAGGTTCTGATCCCTGTCGGGGGCGGTTTTGTTGATAGAGGCGTCTTCAGGACTTGTCAGCCCAGATAGGTGATTCGTCCAAAGCCGTTGCCCTGGTTGCCGATCATGGTCTTGCTGCCCGGCTGTACACCGGTGGCGCCGTCATAGATCGGGATCTCCGTCGGCTGCACCACGGTGCTGCCGTCCTTGGTGGTAAAGGTGTTTACGTTTCCGGTAATATTCAGGCCATCGCTGAGAAGGCTTGTGTTCACATAGCCTGAGCCGCCGGAGCCGCCCATTCGGCTGCCTGCTGCGCCGCCAAACCAGCCGCCGCCGCCGCCGTTGAGGTCATCGCCGGCATTCACGCCCCAGCCGCCTTTTCCGAAGATACCGTTTTTGCCCACCGCCGTATAAGAGGAGGACGTCGGGCCAAAGGTGCCGCCCGTGGTCTGGGTGCCGCCGTAGGTAACGGTTCTTCTGCCCGGTTCTGCGTAGTAATTATAGTTGCCCTGTCCTTCTGCGCCGCCGCCGGAGCCGCCTGCGCCATAGGTACACCAGCCCGGATTCGTGATGTTGTGGGAGGTGCCGCTTCCGCCGCCGCCTCCGGCCACTAACAGAACGTCTCCTCGCTGGGTGGCGTAATTCTCCAAGACCCCTTCGGACAGGTCATTGGGAAGCGCACGGGCAAAGTGAGTGGCTCCGCCGCCTGCTCCAGAGTACACAACGGATTTCGTGTCGTTGCCGTAGCTTCTTCCTGCGCCGGCACCGCCTCCGTTAAAGCCGCCCGGCTCTACGCCGCCGGTGGAATTGAGGGTGGTCACATCGTCATCAATAAAGCTCCCGCCTTCTCCGCCGATGGCGTAATACAGAACGTCGCCCTGATTCAGATAGATCGTGCCGCTGGCATAGCCGCCCCGGCCGCCTTCAATGATATCCCAGGTGGAAACGTCCTTGTTATTATAATTGTCCACATCGGGCTTGACCGCATGGCCGCCGGAAGCGCCCCATGCCTCCAACTGATAGCGCCCGGATTCGGGAGCCACAAACGTGCCTACCGTCCCGGTGTAGGGAAGCAGCACCACGTTTTCGTAGAAGGTGATGCGGGCAAAGCCGCTGCCCATATTGCCGATCATGGTGCCGGTGGTCTGGTCCAGAACGGCTCCTTCGTAGGTGGGAACAATCTCTCCGCCGCCGAAGGTGTTGCCGGTGATCACTCTGGCCGACTGCGTTCCGAGCGTTACCGTGCCCGCCGGGGCCACATAGCCGGAACCGCCTTGTCCGCCAACGCCGCTGCTGCCGCCGTACCATCCGGCGCCGCCGCCGCCTTCCGCTGCGGTGCTGGCCGCACCGCCGAAGCCGTGGGCATTGGCTGTTTGTGCGTTAGCCGCCGAAACCGCATTTCCGCCGCTTCCGCCGAACCCGGCTCCGCCGCCGCCGCCGGAAGCAACCAGCAGGCCGTCCGAGTTCCATCCGGAGGTGGTTTTCACCGGGTTCACGCCCAGCGAAATATGCGTCATGCCGCCGCCGGAGCCTGTACGGTTGTCGCCGGCGTCGCCGCCGCCGTTTCTTCCGCCCAGAGCACCGTCAAAAGCGGAGTCATCATTCGGGTACAGCTCCCCGGATTCAGAAGCATTCATGCCCTTTTCGCCTAAATGGACATACAGCTTCGTGCCTTCCGTCAGGTAAACAATGGCATAGGAATACCCGCCGTGTCCGCCGTGCTGACTCATCTGCAGGTTGGCGTAATTCGTCCCTTCGAGCAGGTCGCCGCCGGAAGCGCCCCATGTCTCCAGATAATAATACCCATCGGCGGGCGCTGTAAAGGTCTGCACATAATCCGCATCCTGTTCGGGGATCTCGTCGTCGTCATCCGGAGATGGCGGCCGGCCCTCATCGTCGTCCAGATCGTAGCCGCCCTCGTCGTCCTCCGTCGGGTGGTCCTTCGGCTTGAAGGTCACGACTAACTTTCCGAGTTTGGCGTACAGTTCAAACTCCGTCTGCGTCGGATGCGCTTCGATATAGGCGATGACGCTCGCTTCGTCCGCTTCCGCCAGCACGGTCCCGTACAAAGCCTGATTTGCCCAGCGGATCTCTTCTTCCTCGTCTTCCTGCAGAAGGGTGGGAAGGATATATTGTCCGCTCACCGCAGCGCCGCCGCTGTAATACACCACATTGGAGAAGGCTCTGCGGCTGCCCTTCTGGAAATAGCAGCTATTATTGCCGTCCACATAGAACGTCACCTTCTGCACCGGTTCGGTTTCAAGCGGGGCGATCGTCACGTCAAAGGTCGTGCGGAGCACCCGGCCGTTCGGGAGGGTGTATTCCGCCTGCAGGATCTGCACGGTATTGGCGTTGGCGGCATCATTCAGCACCGTCAGGCCGTCCGGGAACACCAGGTTGGCGATCTGCGCCGCGGTCAGCGGAACGTTGCTTTTTTCACCGTCATCGTAAATGAAGTATCCCACCAGATCGGCGGTGCTGATGGTGTAGCCCGTGCTGTTTTTCTCCGCCGGAACGATCTTCGTATATTCCAGACTGATACCCGTGATCTCCCGGCTTTTCGGGATGATGTTCACGGCGATGGCATTATGGCTTACATAGTCATAATTCGTCAGTTCATTTTCAAAGGTCACGTCTGCGATGCCGCCGGTCACGCCGGTCTGGAAGGTGCAGCGCATGACGTAGCCCGAGCGCTGTGTCACCGTGGCATTGACGGTCTCGCCGCCGGGCGTTTTCTCTGCATTCACCAGCGTATAGCGGGAGACCGCTTTTTCCCGCACGTCATACACGCCGATCGGCACCGGGAAGCGCACCATGCCGCTTCGGGTGAGGTGGTCCACCGTAATAGATTTGATGTAGCTGATCTCCGGGTGGTTGACGTCGGTGACTTCAAAGAAGAACACCGGGGTGCCGTAGCTGTCGACAATATCATTGACGACCTTCCGAATAATGATCTCGCATTGGATGGGGTCATCGTAGCATTCCAGCCTCTGCACGGAGGAACAGGTGCGGCTGTTGATGGTAAAGCGCACCTTGTCTGCGATCTGGAAGCCGGCAGGGGCCTGCTTTTCTTCGAGATAATACACACCCCACGGCAGGTTGCTCACAGAGATCTGACCGGACCCGTTGGTTTCCAGCAGCGTGACCGTGTTTTCGGAAGCGGTGGCAGAGATGGTGTAGCTTCCGGCGGACACCGCCTTGACCGGAACGAGGGTGCCGTCTTTCAGATAAAGAGAGAACTTCGCCCCGGCGAGCACGTCGCCCGCCTGATACACGGTCCCCCCGACGGTGGTGGCTTCGGATGCGTATTTGGTCAGCAGAATGCTGCCCGGCTTGCGCTCGTTTTCAATGGTAATGTCGATCTCGAGGCTTTCTCCGTTTACGTCAAAGTAGAACGGTTCCTCTGCGATCCGGTAGCCGGCGGGGGCGTAGGTCTCCTTGAAATAATACCGGCCCCATTCGAGATCCGCCGCACCGTACAGCCCGCTTTCCAGCAGGTCGCCGGTTTCGGGTGTGATCCGTCCGTTGGCATCGGTCGTCAGGCCGCTTTTCACCAGACGGCCCTCCGCCGACCCTTCCACTACCATATACAGATCGAACTTTGCCCCATTCAGAGGCGTGCCGTCACCGCTGAGTTTTCTGAGGGTGGCTTCTCCGCTTTGCCGGTTGTTGACGTCGTTTACCTGCAGGGTCAGCCCTGCGGTGCGTTCGTTCAGGGCGATCATGCCAGTCGTGCGGTCCACATAGTTCAGGACGTTCAGGGTCTCGCCTTCTTCCAGTCCGAACACTTTAATCTCATCTGCAATCGGGGATTTGGCGACCGCATCCGGGTTCATGTCATAGCCCACCGGGGCATTGATCTCCACAAAGCGGTAATAGCCGAACTTCAGGTCATCCACCCGGATCAGCCCCTGTGCATCGGTGGACAGGAAATCGGCGATCACGTCCCATGTGGACGTTGTTTTGTTCCACTGCTGCAGCTGGTACCAGGCGCTGGGCAGCACTTCTCCGGTTTCCGAAAACTTTTTCAGCTGGAGGGAGGCTGTCTTTTCAATATCGGTTTTTTCAATATTCACCGTCACGCTCTGGCTGGTGATCGAAAACTTTTTGGCCGCCCCGTTGATCTCAAACCCCTTGGGAGCTTCCACTTCGAGGATATAATAATTCCCCCACGGAAGATCCAGCAGGCTGAGGCCATCGGCGCCGGTGTAGAAAATGCTGGTCAGATCGACGGCGTCCTCCTGGTAGGAATAGGTGTTATCCCCGTTATCCACTAAATAGACGGGGCTTCCGTCCGAGCGGTACAGTTCAAACCCGGCGCCTTTCAGGTTGCCGGTGATAAAGCCGTCGTAGTCGGTTTTCGTAATATGCACGGTTCCCAGCACCCGGGTGTTCTGCACCTCAAAGCTGTATTCTCCGCTTTCATTGGACGGATCGAGCACCACGGTTTTCGGGTTTTCAAACGCCTGATAGCCTGCCGGCGTCCCGACTTCATACAGCAGGTAGGTTTTGCCGTGCTTCATTTTGTAAGTGGTCCATTTGCCTAAATTATTGCTCACACCGGAATCGACCAGCTCTCCCGGCTCTCCTTCGCCGTTTCCGTCATCATCCTGATACAGCTCAAACGAAGCGCCCTTAAGGGCACGGCCGCTGTCGGCGTCCACTTTCAGGAAAGTGACCATCGGCTGGTTTTCGTACAATTCCACATTGGTCACGGTGGAGATCATGAAGGCGGGGATGACGGCGGATTCCGTGTCATAGGTCAGTTTATACGCATTCTGCGCCAGGAAATCCCCCACCGGCGCCGGGGAAGGATATTCCGGCGCGTGCATATTCAGGGTGACAAAGAGAATGTTTTCCGAAATGGCCACGCCCCTGGTGTCGATTGCCACAGCGATGGAGCGGGCTTTTCCGGTTTCCGAGGCGGGAACGGTCCAGTAGGCCTTGCCGTTGTGCGGCGTCATCGCCCGCCAGTTCCCCGACACGACCCCGCCGCTGGTCACACCGGACAGCGCTTCGGTTTCGCTGGTGGAATAATAGACCGTATAATCAATGTGGGATTGGGTTTTCAGGAAGGAGGTGTCCACATTGATCAGGTCTCCCTGCCACCTCGACTGCGTCCGGATGGTTTCGCCTGCGCCGTTGACGTAGGCATTATCCACGGGTTCGATATTATCGTACATGACGATATTCCGGATCGGTTCTTCGATCTCCAGCGAAAGCTGGTAGGAATAGGTCGTTTTTTCCTGCGGGGCATCGGAGGCGTCTTCCCGGGCGAAGGTAAACACCCGGTTGTCAATGCCCAGAGCCGGTTTGATCTGGGCAGTCGTATAGCCGCCGGAAAAATAGGTTTTCACGTTCTTGTGGATATTGTTTTCCCATTGATGGATGAGCTGTTCGCCCTCGATGATGGAGCTGGACGTAGCCACCCACACAGAGGAGGCGCAGCCGTCAATGTCGTCCGCATCGTACTGGATATAGGGGCCGCGCACCTGGCTGGTGATCTCGTCCTGAATAGCGGTGTAGGAAGTCACGGTAAAATCCTTGGTGCCGGCGCCGTAATCCATCCGGCTGACCCGCACGGGAAAGGTGATGCTGACCATATTCAGGACCCGGATATTCAGCGGGCATTCGCTGAAATCAAAATAGGCCGACACAACGGTTTTTCCGTCACTGCGCTTCGTGACCGTAAAGCGGACGTAATCCTCCAGCGAAACCCCGGTGAGGACCTCGCCGTTCATATTGTGGACCTCTCCTTCCACCTTGATCCCTTCGAGGAAGCCGGCGGCATTGTACTGGATCTCCGACAGATCCTCATTCGGCACCAATTCTTCGGGCAGGAGGGTGTGGATGGAAAACTGCTCCAATCCGCCGTAAACGTCGGCAAAGATCTCGCCGCCGGTTTTTACCGGGAAGGTATAGCCTCCGCCGTACAGGTCGTCAATAACCCGGATGTAGTCTTCCCCTTCTTCCTCCAGCTCCGTGGTTTCGGTGGTGGAGACCATGTGCACGATCGGTTCCCTCAGAAAGACGTTGGAAAACCGCCGGTACACATATTCGCCCTGAGAAGCCATATCGTCAGCGGCGATGGTGCGGGTGTATTCGCCTTTGTAATCTTCGAGCAGAACGTTCGTGAGCAGGCGTTTTTCCCCGCTGACCTGATCCGTATAATGCACCCGGAAAAAGCTGAAGCTGATGAGCTTTCCGTTGGGGTCGATCGCCATGGGCATCCCGCTGCTGCGAAGATGGAAGCGAACGCCGACGGTGGAGATCTGCGTGTAGGTGCCCTTTACGTCCTCCATTTCGACATAAAAGCCGCAGTAGGCGCCTCTGGGAAGGGCAAAGCTCTTTTCGGAGGCGGTGTTGCCCTGTCCGTAATAGGTATAGTTCTCGTAAGGAATATCCGGCGTATCCGTGACGTACACCTTATAATTGCGCCGGTATTCGTCTTTGGGGACTAAAATGGAAGCGATATCATATTCGTCCGGATACAGCCGGCGAAGGCTGCCATCTTCTAATTCCACAGAAAACCGGTCGATCCCCTGCAGCATGAAGACACCCTCATCCCGTCCGGGACCGGGGTCGGCATCCGGGCCGGTGGAGGTGGTCCTGCTGACGATCGTCTGCGCGGCGGCTCCGGAGGAGGTGTAGGTCCGGCGGGAGAGCATCTCCACGTCAAAATACACGATCTTATCCTTGTACACCTCCGAAGCGATCAGCTTATCCACGTTCGGCGGCGCCGTGTGACCGGCCACCTTATTGTCCTGCGCCACGATCTCATACCGGTCGTTGTAATGATAATGCGTATACTCTCCGCCATGATAGGAGAAGTTGTAATATTCATTCTTTTTCAGGGCGGACGCCACGATGTTTTCGTTTTCCATCGTTTCGTTATTGAGCCGGACGTATTCCGTTTCATCATAATAGAGAATGTCCAGATAGCCTTTGATAAACACATATTTTTCATCAAAGGTGCCGATCACGTTCCCTGTCTCATCCTTATACGGGTAGCCGATATAGAACAGGTATTCGTCATTGGTGAGGTCGTCTTCCTCTCCGACAAACTCATAAAAGCCGTACACCGTCTTCCCCCGGTCGGATTCAAGGTGGGTGATGTCATAGAGGCTGTAGGCCTGCAGAGTGGTGCGGGTGCCGTCATTCCGCAGGACCTGCACGTCCTGATAGGCGCTTGTCGGGATCTCCGTTCCGGTTTCTGGGTCAAAAGTGTCGACAATCTTGACAAATACGAAGAAATCCGACAGTCTGGCGCCCCGTCCCCGGAAATGCGGGTTGAACTTCACCCTCTGCCGATGCCAGGAATAGCGCTCATACTGGGTGGGAAGGCCGTCCTGCCCGATGCCCATGACCATTTCGTATTCATCCGCATCAATATTGTAGGTTTCGATCGTCAGGTAATAATAATCCCGCTCCGAATGATATTGGAAGGTGATGTCGGGCAGGGTAATGCTGTCAAAAGTCCCCCCGTCGTTTTTCACACTGAACACCGGGGCGATGGTTTTAGAATAGCCGTTGGTCCCCTCCCGGGATTCAAACTCCCACATCATTTCAAAGCCGCCCGAAAGGGTTTCGTCTTTTGGGATGGCGACTTTGTTGGCAAAGATATATTCGCCCGGGACGGCGCTTTCAAGCAGTTCCCATTTGGAATCGCTGCTGTCCACCGTAGTGGACGCCACGACCCGCCCGCTGCGCTGCACGTCATCCAGTCCGCTGATCGTAAAGCGCACTTCCCCGGGGGCATAGGCCCTCAGTGCCTGAGAAGCATAGTATTTGACGACCAGCTTCGGGCGAAGGGTCTCCTCCTGAGCGGAGGTAAGGCTGTAGTGGAAGGGGTCCTCATTATCCCAGTAGACCTCTGCCATCCATTCATTCAGCCGGTTGGTGCGTTCGTCGTTCAGCGACACCGCTCCCAGCCCCAGCAGGCCGGTCAGCAGGCTCAGGCACAAAAACACCGCCAAAAACCGCAGCCGGTTCTTTTTCAGTTTTGACATAACAGTTTTCATCACGATCCCCCTCAGGAAAGGAACTCCTGCCAGACAGCCCGGTAGCGGTCAGCCCCCGTGGTATCGGCGTTGCCGTCTCTGGTGACGGTCTGCACCGATTCCGCATAGACAATGAGGTCGTACTGCTCGGTTTTCTGTCCGGGGTTCAGGCTATAATCGGTTTTGACATGGGTGAACAGCGGCGGGGTCGATTCTCCCACCGCCAGCGGACGGGTGTAATAATAATACCCGCCCAGCGCAGCGCTTCCCCCTTCCGGCAGATAGACCCAGCCGGTGTTCGGGTTGGCGCCCGAGCTGACTTCTTTGATAAAATAGGAATCCGCCATCTGCAGCTCGGCAGAATAGTAGCTGATCCCTCCGTCATAGGAAAAAGAAGAGATGCTGCGCACGGAAGAAGAGGAAAAATCCGCAAACACCCGCACATAGCAGGGGGTATCCCCCGTGTTTTTCACCGACACGGTTTTTTGATACACGGTGGCAGTGTTTTCCGTTTGTTCGGGCGGGGGGAGAAACTCTTCTTCAATTTCCACTTCATTATGGCCGATGGGAATCTCATTGAGCGTTCCGTTCGGCGCAGAGATCAGATAGGCTAAGGTAATGCCCGCCGCCGCCAACACAACGGCAGCCGCCGCTCCGGCGATGAGCCAATGTTTCCGTTTCATTCCGCCATCACCCCCGTCGCCTGATTGAAATACAGGGCATAGGCCCGTTTGAGCTGCCATTTCTCCGGATGGTCCTTGTCCATCGGCACCGCTCCGAAATTGGTCACGCCCATGAGTTCGTCCGCCTGGATCGCAAAGGCCTGCACCTCGATCCCCTGCACGCTCCCGTAATATGCCTCGTCTTCCACAAATGACCGAAGCTGAATGGAATCGAACAGCGGCTGCGTTTCGGTGACGCCAACGGCAGCATCCGTCTGGGAAGTGGACAGCAGGCTCTTCTCGTAGGCAAACAGATAGCTGTGGGTATGGTCCCCGTTATCGGTCTTGTCCAGCAACACCCAGTGCCGGTCATACTGGAACGTATCCATCAGATACCAGTCCGGGCGGTAGAGGTTTCTCTCCGCTTCTTCGGTGAGGGTATCCGGAATGGTCTCGCTCCCGGCAGTCATGGGGTCGCCGCAGAGGAAGCCAAACGGCTCCATCCATTCTGTCCCGGCCACCCGCTCTCCTCCGGTAAAGGAAAAGGGGTTTTTCGGCAGGTTATCGGCTCCCACCGGCTCCGCTTCAATCACAGGGACCGTCACCTTCATGAACACAAAGGCTTCGTTGTCCCCCACGTTGGTGATTTTGGGATTTTTGGGGACCAGACTGTGCGGAACCACCATGCGGCTGCTCGGGTCCTCGGGGTAATCCGGCTCCGTCAGGATGATCTCCACGTTCCCCGCTTCAAAAATATTATCGGTGTTTTTCTTATCGGTCAGATATGCCCAGGTCAGGCCCACCGCCGCCGCTATGCAGACGCAGGCCGCCGCTGCTGCTATCGCCGCTTTTTTCTTTGTGATCTTCATCGTATGCACCTCTGCCTCATGAATCGGCGGCCATGGCAAAGATCTCTGCCAGCCTGCGCTCGGCGCGCTGTTCCAATGGAACGTTTTCTTCCTCCATCATAGCGGCGATCTCTTCTTCCTTGGCGCTCAGGTATTCCGCCTGCACCGCAAACGCTTCCACCCCGATGACCTTCACCGGGTCGCTCCGTCCGGGCTGTTCCTTCAAGTTCTTATACTGCACGGTCTCAAACAGGGGCACGGTTGACTCCCCCGCCCGGAGAAAGGGGTCTCCCCCCGCCGGCTGATAGGCAAACACATAGGTCCTGCTCCCGGCGCCCTCCGTAAACGTCCACTGATTTAGCGCGTCATAATAGCCGCCCGAGGCAAGGCTTCTGATTTCCACCCAGCCGCTGCCAAAATGATGAGCCAGGTCCCCGGCGCCGTCCCCTGCAGATTTGAGGTAAAAAAGTTCCTGCAGCACGGGGTCTGCTGTCAGCTTCCGGCCGTATTCGTCCAGCTCGGTCACTTGCGCCGCCGGAACGGTCAGCCGAAGAAAGATATAGGCGTCGCTCGTTCCGGTATTCGTCACCACCGGGTTTTTTTCAATGGTCTGATAGGGGATCAGATCCTTCACCGTGGGGGAATCGTTCCCGGGATATTTATATTCCGACAGCACGATCTTCACGTTTCCCGCCACGAATACGTTGGTCGTTTCGTCATAGGAAATCAGAAACGCCGCCGTAAAGACGATCACCGCCGCCGCTGCCCCCGCACAAAGCAGATAGCAAAGAATCTTTTTTGCTTTTTTCATATTCAGCACCTCATATCTTCCGGGGTCTTCCCGCAGGTTCTGTCAATCCGGGGGGGGCGTCCTCCCCGGGGGGCTGGTTTTCTACGGGAGCATCCTCCTTTTTCCCTGTCACCAGCGCCGTAAACGCTAACAGCACAAACACGGACACAATGGCGATTTTTCCCGCTGTCGTTTCGCTCAGCAGGTAGACGAACCCCGCATAGGGCACCAGCCACTGAACTTTTCCGACAATCTCCTCTTCCGCCACCAGCACGCCGTCCGGAATATCGTTATGGTCTCCCTTGGTGATCAGCAGCCGGGCTTCCCGGTCTACGGCATAGACCCGGTGCGTCACCACCGTGCCGCTTCGCCGGAAGGTGACAATATCCCCTTCTGCGAATTCGTCAAAATCCGCCCGGACTACAAAAATCATCGTCCCCACCGGGCAGGCGGGCGCCATGCTCGGGGTTTTCACGGCATAGGCCCCAATCCCGGCCAGCCGCAGCACCAGCAGCGCTGCCGCTGCCGCTGTCAGACTGAAAAAGAGAAGGTTGGCTGCCGCATGAACAGCTTTTCTGAGAACGGTCCCCATGACATCACGTCCGCTTTTCCCAGGTCACGGTTTCTCCGCTCACCGCCGTCACCATCATCCTGCCGGGGGCATTCGCCCAGTCTTGTGCGTTCACCGCTTCATACACCACGTCCCCGTCCACGATCTGGGCGGAATCCGCTGTGATCTTCATGTTATAGGTCATCGAATAAAACGCCTCCGGAAGCACTTCTGCGCTGAGCAGCACCGATTCCATCACGTTGCTGGTCGTGCCTCCGGAACGCAGGATCTTGTTGTAATAAAACGCCGCCGTCTTGCCGCCATCTTCGAGGTTCCTCGTCCAATCGGACAGGTTCGTCAGGTGGATGTCGATCATCACGTCGTCTTCGTCCCCCGCATCGCCCGCAAAGCGCACCCGCAGGAGCTTTTCGACCGTATCGGTCGGTTTTTCCTTCGCCCATTCATAGGAAAGCATCTCATTCGAGACCGCCACGGTTTTTTTCTGCCGCAACGCCGCCTTCACCCGGAAGACGTTTTCCTCCGACGCCGTGATCTCCGCTTCATAACAGGCAGCGTTGGCCGCATCGTAATAATAGCCGTCATACACCACCGTGGTCTCCCCGCTTTCTCCCGCTGCGCTGGAGCGGGCAAAGAGGTAATAACCGGTCGTATCCGGGGCAAACTGCACGTCCCCGGTCACAGGGTCCACGGACACCTGTGCGCCTGCGGACAGGTCGACCGTCACCCCATCGCCCTGCAGGGCGGCTTCGTCATAGGTATAGCCGTCTGTCCCCGCCGCAGCGCCGGCCCGGTACACCAGCCGGGCGCCGGCCATCCGGGAGGCAAGCCCCTCCCCGGTCAGCTCCACCGCCTTCTGCAGCGCCGTTTCCCGGTTGGAGGCCGTCACGCTCACGCTCTGGTCTCTTTTCGTCAGGAGCATATCGCCCCGCACGGTCATTTTGAGGAAAGCGTCCACGTCCCCGACATTCGTCGCCCGAACGTGCTTTTCCACCACCTGCCCCGGCACCCAGCCGTCCGGCGGGCTGAAATCCTCCAGCACCCACACCTGATAGTTCGTGCGGGCGCTCAGGCGGTTAATCACCTCATCGGAAGCGGTCAGCCACGCAAATGTGGAACAGCTCATGATGATGGCTGCCGTCACGCAGGAAGCCGCTAATACAATGCCCCTTCTGTTTTTGTGATTCAACATAGCGCATATTCCTTTACAGTATGATGATAGTTCCTGTTGTCAGCCGTCCATCGGGAGCGGCAGACGGCTATTTGTCAGAAGTGAATATTTATACAATTAAACGTTTTGTGACTGCGCTTATTTTTCTTTTGCAGTAAATGTTTTTTTATTTTCACGTCGAAAAGGCCCCTGATTCTGTCCTTTTTAGCGATAGTCCTGTCATTATTATACAAGAATATGCCCTTCAAGTCAATTCTAATTGTCATTCATCCCGTGAAAATCGGTTGACAGATTATTTTTGTTTGAAAATAGATTGGATATTTTTTCGTTTTCATTCGGTTTTATACCCGCTTTTTGAATATTTTCCGCCTCCTGCAAAAAAACGTCCCCTTTCGGGAACGTCCTTCTGCCGGGGAACCAAAAAACCGGCCTCCGAAACAGTTCGGAAGCCGGTTTGGTCAGTCAGGAAATCCGCCTTACAGCACTTTCCACAGTTCTCTTGCGTACTCAAGGATGGTACGGTCGGAGGAGAACTTGCCGCAGTTAGCGGTATTCATCAGGCACTTGTAGCCGAAGGCTCTTCTGTCCTGATACTCGTTGTTGACACGGATCTTCGTTTCGATATATTCGGGAAGATCTCTGAGGATGAAGTAATGGTCGGCAGCGTGCCAGCTGGCGCCATCGAGCAGGGAGCTGTGCAGCTCGGCGAAAGAGCCTTCGCCGGTCTTGCCGCCATCGGAGAAGCGGCCGTCAATCAGGGTGTCGATCACACGCTTGAGCTCCGGATTGGCATCGTACAGGGCCTTCGGGTCGTAGGAGTTCTTGAGCTGGTTGATCTCTTCCACTCTGGCGCCGAAGATATATTCGTTCTCTTCACCGGCGCATTCGGCGATCTCGATGTTAGCGCCGTCGTAGGTGCCGATGGTCACAGCGCCGTTGGCCATGAACTTCATGTTGGAAGTACCGGAAGCCTCGGTGCCGGCGGTGGAGATCTGCTCGTGGATATCCGCAGCGGGAATGATCTTTTCCGCATAGGATACGTTATAGTTGGAAACGAACACGACTCTCATCTTCTGGTTGACTTCGGGGTCGTTATTGATGAGCTTGGCGATCTCGTTGATATACTTAATGATAGCCTTGGCTCTGGCGTAGCCCGGAGCAGCCTTGGCGCCGAAGATGAAGGCGGTCGGGGTGAAGTTCGGGAGCTTGCCCTCTTTCAGCCGGAAATAGATCGCCATGATGGAGAAGGCGTTCATCAGCTGTCTCTTGTACTCGTGCAGACGCTTGACCTGAATATCGAACAGGAAGGAGGGGTCGATGTAGACGTTGTCATGCTTGAGGATGAAGTCGGAGAGTTCCTTCTTCTTGATATATTTGATCGCATTGAAGCGGTCGATGACTCTTTCGTCGATGTGGCCTTCGAGCTTCTTAAGCTCATCCAGGTCACGCACCCACTTGCTGCCGATGAGGTCGGTGATGAACTCGGCGTATTCGGGGTTGCACAGACCCAGCCAGCGGCGCTGCGTGACACCGTTGGTCTTGTTCTGGAAGCGCTCCGGATAGAGCTCGTACCACTCTTTGAGGGTCTCGTCCTTGAGGATCTGGGTGTGGATAGCCGCCACGCCGTTGACGTAGCTGGACACATAGGTTGCCATTCTGGCCATATGCACCACATGACCGTCCACGATCCGCATATTATCCAGCTTGCTCTTGGTTTCGCCCTTCTTGGCGCCCTTCTTGGCAGGCTCGATCGGCTCCGCATAGCCCTTCTCCGTCAGCTCAGCCACCAGACGGTCGTTGATCTTGACGATGATGTCATAGACATCCGGGATAATGCTGGTCATGAGCTTGATATCCCATTTCTCAAGAGCCTCCTGCATGACCGTGTGGTTGGTGTAGGCAAAGGTCTTTTGAGCGATGTTGAAAGCGGTGTCGAAGCTGAGGCCGTCGTTCTGGAGCAGACGGATCAGTTCGGGGATAGAAATAGTCGGGTGGGTATCGTTGAGCTGGATAGCCGTTTCCTCTGCGAAATGAGAGTAATCGTTGCCGTGGCGGGCCTTATATCTCTTGATGATATCCTGCAGGGAAGCGGAGGAGAAGAAATACTGCTGTTTCAGCCGCAGCACCTTGCCCTCGTAGCTGTTATCGTTGGGGTAGAGCACCTTGGAGATATTTTCGGCGTCGTTCTTTTCCTTCACCGCCGCATCATACTGGCTGGCGTTGAACTCGAGGAAGTTAAAGCCGGTAACGGCTTCCGCCTCCCACAGACGCAGGGTGTTGATATTGTCGGTGCCGTAGCCGATGATAGCCATATCATAGGGAACCGCACGAACGGTCTGGTCGGCAAAGTTGACGGTGACGATATCCTCATTTCTGCGGATGCACCACGGGTCGCCAAAGCGCTGCCAGTCGTCAGCCACTTCCACCTGATAGCCGTCCACGATCTCCTGCTTGAACAGGCCGTATTTGTAGCGAATGCCATAGCCGTCGAGGGGAACGTCGTGCGTTGCGGCGGAATCGAGGAAACAGGCAGCCAGACGGCCCAAACCGCCGTTGCCCAGTGCGGCGTCGTCGATCTCTTCAAAGACGTTGATGTCCACGCCCTTGTCGGCCAGGAGCTTTCTGGTCTGCTCCAGAATGCCCATCGCATACAGGTTGTTGTACATCATGCGGCCCATCAGGAACTCAGCGGACAGGTAGTACGCTCTGCGGTGTGCGGCATGGTTCTTCTTGCTTTCGGCCCATCTCTCGGAGATCTCTCCCATCATAGCCTTGCCAAGTGCTTCATGCAGCTCTGCCGGGGAAAGCTCCTCCAGCGTTTTGCAGTACTCGTTTTTCGCAGTGAGCACGAGGTTGTCGATAATGGCATTTTTCTTCATGTTTTTGTCATCCTCCAGCCTTCTGTAAATTTTTGACAATGAATAAAGTTTCTGTGCGATCTGGGGTGTGGCAGCGCCTTCCTTCATGCGCCAGGTCCAGTTGCCTCCCAATGTGGAAGGAGTATTGATGCGGGCTTCTCCGCCCAATCCTAAAATATCCTGCATCTGAACAATGGCATAATCGCTGACGCTGGCATACGCCGTGCGGATAAAGCCCCAGTGGTACCCCTCGGTCTTATCAAGGTGGCAGTATTCTTCCGCAAACCGGATGTCCTTTTCGGAAGCAGTGGAAAGCCAGCCCATGATCGTATCATTGTCGTGCGTGCCGGTATAGCACACGCTGTTCTGCTGATAGTTATGGGGCAGGTAATCGCTGTCCTCCTTAGAATCAAAGGCAAACTCCAGGATCTTCATGCCCGGATATCCGGATTCTTTCAAAAGCTGCTTGACGCCGGGGGTCTGGAAGCCGAGGTCCTCGGCGATGATTGGCACGTCTCCGAGCCGCTGCTTCATCTTTTCAAAGAACTTCATCTTCGGCCCGTCGATCCATTCGCCGTGAATGGCATCCTTGGCCCCGAAGGGGATCGCATAAAACTGGTCGAACGCACGGAAGTGGTCGATGCGGGTGACATCGAACATTCTTGAAGCGCCGGCCACACGCTTGATCCACCAATCGAAGTTCGTTTCCTCCAGATAGATCCAGTCGTACAGGGGGTTTCCCCAGAGCTGACCGGTCTCGGAGAAATAATCTGGCGGGCACCCGGCCACGCAGACGGGCTTGCGCTCATCATCCAGCCAGAACACCTCGGGATGCGCCCAGGTGTCGGCACTGTCCATCGCCACATAGATCGGCATATCGCCGAAGAGCTTTACACCGTTGGCATTGGCATATTCCTTCAGCTCGCCCCACTGTTTGTAGAAGATGAACTGGAGCCATTTCCAGAACATCACGTCTTCATAGAGCAGCCGCAGGTAATAATCTATGGTATCCGGGTTGCGGTATTTGATCAGGTGATCGGGCCAATCCGGCCAGGGCTTGTCGTCAAAGAACTTTTTGACCGACATATACAGGGCATAATCCGTCAGCCACTCGTTCTCATCCCGCATGAAATCCCAGAACTCCTGCTGATTCTTCTGCTTGAAGGCTTCATACGCCTGCCGCAGCACGTCAAAGCGCACGTTATACAGCAGCTCGTAATCCACATACTGTGCGTTGCTGCCCCAGTCGAGCTTTTTCAGTTCATCTCTGGTCAGCAGGTCGTCATCGCACAGCAGATCGAGGTCGATCATATAGGGGTTGCCCGCATAGGTGGAAAAAGACTGATAGGGAGAATCGCCGTAGCTGGTGGGCCCCACGGGGAGAAGCTGCCAATACTGCTGGCCGGCTTCCTTCAGAAAATCAACAAACTCATAGGCTGCTTTTCCGAGCGTCCCAATGCCGTAGGGAGAGGGGAGCGAGGTGATGGGCATTAGAATGCCCGCACTTCTTGACATAGACAAATCATCTCCATTCTTTTAGTTTTCAGTCACTTGTTTCAGTTGTTGGCCCCGGTCCGGCCGGGAAAGGATTTTCTGTTTTACCGCTACTATTTTCCGAACCGCAGCATACATTTATACCATTATCACACCAACATTCGTCCTCTATTTTAACACGATTTTTCTTTGGAATCAATAGTTTTGCACAATTTTTTGATGGAAAAGCCATAAAATCCTGTTAGGTTTCTGCTTTTTTCCGTCCCGCAGACCTATTTCAGAAGCTCTTCAGAGGAAAGCAGGGCAAGAACCATCTTCAGCGCCTGCGTCGCCGACTGCCTTCTGACCGCCTGACGATCCCCCTGAAAACGGAACCCTTCCGCCCGGGACCCATGCGCCCAGGCGACGCCGATCCACACCGAGCCGACGGGTTTTTCCTCTGTCCCGCCCAGAGGTCCGGCGATTCCGGTCGTCGCCACGCCGATATCCGCTCCCGCAAGGAGCCGGACGCCCTGCGCCATTTCCTCAGCCGTCTGGCTGCTGTATTCGGTGAAAGCATCGAGTGTTTCCTGCTTCACCCTGAGCACCTCATGCTTGATGCGGTTGGAATAGGCGCACACCCCACATTCCAGCACTTCCGAAGCACCCGAGACCGAGGTGATCAAAGCGGACACCATCCCTCCGGTCAGGCTTTCCGCCGACGCCGCATGAAGTCCTTTTTCTTTCAGTGCCCGCACCGTCTGCTGCGCCAGTTCATTCAGCTCCTCCATCATCATTCCTCCTCCGGACGCCCCCGAGCGCCCCGTTTTCTGATTCTGCAAAGCTATTATACCACACTTTTTCCTCCGGGGGAAACCCTTTTTGAAAAACCAGCGTGACGCGCCCGTAGGAAGTACCCTTGGGGT
>CACYCG010000182.1 GCA_902772855.1 uncultured Ruminococcus sp. | reverse complement strand
GCCTGACTTTTCCGGGGGTTATCGCACAGGCGCACTCCCCAAAAACGGCCCCCCTGCTCACGAGCAAACGCCTGCATCAGGGCCTTCGTGCCATCGGTGGAGGCGCTGTCCGCCAGCACGATCTCCATCTGTCCGGCGGGAAAGTCCTGCGCCAGAATATCCCGCAGCAGTCCGGGCAGAGCTGCTTCTTCATTATAGGCGATGACACACAAGGAAACCGTCATACACTCATTCCCATCCATCCTTTTATTCTGTTTCATTATAATTTTTTCTTGTTTCTTTGTCAACGAACTGCGGCCATTTTCGGAATGATAACAACGAAGGCCCCCTTCTCCCGGAAATTATTAGCCATTTTGATACCCCGTATCCAGCCAAAAAAGCACCCGCTTCCCCGCAAAGGAGAAATGGGTGCTTTCGGTGTTTTTTTTCAGGATACTGTCACCTTGGTGTAGGGGTCGGAGGATATGGTTACGGTGCCGGCTTCGGTCCCTCCGTCTACCGCCGCCGAGGTGTAATATCCGTGCAAGCTGCTGCCGGTGGCGGTGCCGCCGGTGGAAAGATGGCAGGTCTCCCCTTCCTTGAGCTGGGACGAACTGAAAATCAGGCAGCGGAAGGTTTTCTCCGGCGCCATCGCCGCCAGCACCTGTCCCTTGCTGTCGCTGACCGTCACCAGCGTTCCGGCCTTCTGCTCAGAAGAGAAGACAAAGACCGCTGTTTTCTGCGTGGAACCGCTGTCGGGAAGCTCCAGCATATCGGACGAGCCCGCTCCGATCAGAACGCCGCCGCTCACGACCATATCGCTGCCGTGGTCCAAAATCCCGTTGCCGCCCCGGGTGGTGCCGTTGAGGATCACGGTCCCACCGGAAAGCAGGAGTCTGCCGTTGGAATCCAGCGCATCTCCCTGTGCATTCACACACACCGTTCCGCCGGAGATCGTCAGCACGGCTGTTTCGTCCACCTCCATGCCGCCGAAGCCGCCGAAACCGCCCCGGCCGCCTATGTCGGTTTTGCCGCTTCCCATGTCTCTTCTGCCGAAGCCGGATCGTCCTCCCTCTGAAGCAGAGCCTTCCGCTGCAGAAGCGTCCGGACTGGTCATGCCCTCCGGCATCGAGCCGTCAAAGCCGCCCGGGGTGTCCGAAGTCGTGCTGTCTGTCTTTCCGGAGCAGTTGATGCCGTCATCGCTGGAAGTGACGTCCACTTCCCCGCCGGAGATAGTCACGGTGTGTCCCTCAATGCCTTCCTTGGACTGTTCGATCATCACGCTGCCGCCCTGAATGAGGACATCCGAATCGCTGTGAATGCCGTCGTCGCCGGAGCGGATCGTCAGAGTCGGCTCGCCAATCGTCACCGCTCCATCCGCATGAAGGGCGTCGTCTTTGGCGTCGATGGTCACTGTTCCGGCGCTGACGGTCAGCGCCGCACCGGCCTTCAGCCCTTTGGCAGTGGATTCGTCCTCCCCGGAAGCACTCCCCGCTGCTTTTTCCGCACCGCCCCCGGAGGTGATCTGAAGGGTCCCGCCGGCCACGGTAACGTCTTTTTTCGATTGAATGCCGTCCTGCTGTGCCTGAATGGTCAGGGTGCCGTTTTCGATATAGATCTGGCCCTTGTCCTCGTCGTCCTTGTCATAGGAACAGTGCAGGCCGTCCCCGCCGGAGGTAATGCTCAGGTCCCCGCCGGCGATATAGATGTTTTCTTTTCCCACCAGCCCGTGGTCGGCCGATTCCACCGAAAGGGTCCCGCCGGTGATCCGCAGGGTATCTTTGGACTGAATGCCGTTCTGAGCGGAGGTTTTCAGGGTCAGGCTTCCCTGCCCGGTGATGGTCAGGTCGTCCGTGGCAAACACAGCGGCAGAAAGCTCTTCCTCTGCACTGCCGGTAACGGTAATCTGGTTGGCGGTATCCTCATCAAGCTGCAGAATGGTTTTTTCGCATTTCACGGTCTGCAGGGCGCACGCCCCGGAAGAGGTGATGGAAACCCCGCTGAAAATCAGCCGCACGGTGTCCTCTTTGCCTGCATCCACCGAGATCTTCCCTTCTCCGAGGGTCCCGCTCAGCAGGTAGGAGCCAGCTTTGGTGATGGTGAGCACCCCGTCTTTCCAGGCGGCTCCTTCTCCGTCCACGGCGGCGGAAGAATCCTGAAAGGTGATCTTTGTGCAGTCATCGGCGGAATAGGCAGCGGCGCTGTCCTCCTCCGAAAGGCTGACCGTTGGCGAAGGGGCGCCGGAAACCGTGACCTTCGTTCCGCCGGAAGACTGTTCTCCTGTATCTGCCTGACAGCCGGAAAGCACCCCGGTCCCCACGAAAGAGGAGCAGAGCAGCAACGCTAAAAAAGCGTGCAGGCGAGCGCTGCGGTTGGTCATAAAAAAACCTCCTTTATGATTTGAGCAAAGCATCGCAATCGTTTTCTGTTCTTCAGGATACCCGGGAAATACAGCAGGGATATAGAAGAAATGTAAAACTCCTGTAAACACAAGCTGAAAAGGGTTTCAGAAACGGAGAACAGCAGCGCCCGGGTGCCGACGCTGCCGGAACCGGGCACTGCTGTGCAGTGGGGTAGGTCACATCTTCCGTTTTTTCAGCACTTTATACGCCAACGCGATCTCCTTGAACTTGAGAGAAGAGAAGATGATGTCGAACTCTCCGGCAAAAGCCACCGCCCGGCCGCTGAAGCCTTTTTTGAACTTATACACACCGTAGTTCGGGTGGTTTTCATCATCATAATGCGGAACGCCCATGAAGTCGTAGACGTTGCATCCGGATTCCAGCGCCCACTGGATCATGGTCCACTGCATGAGGTAGTTCGGCATCAGGTTGCGGTGCCCGTTCCCCGAAGCGCCGTAGACATAGCTGACACGGTCGGCAAAGCGCACCGTCAGCGCACCGGAGATTGCCTCCCCGTCCGGGGCCACGCACATATACAGCCGGGCATTCTCTCCGAACGCCTCCAGCATCCGGGCAAAATATTCCTTGGAGCGGATGTGGAAATGGTCCCGTTCGCCGGTTTCTTCCATCAGCTTGCAAAAATCGTCCAGCCGCTCCGGCATCGGCGCACAGACCACGCCTTTTTTGGACGCCAGACGGATCTTGTAGCGCCATTTGGAATGGAAGCTCTCAAACACCTCGTCCGGAGTGCGTCCGTTGATCTCTAAAATGTAGTTTTTGACCGACTGCACGGTGTTGTCTTCATCTATGTCGGTGCGGTGGGTAAAGCCGACTTTTTTCAGGGTCTCGATCGCCTGCACATCGTCCGCTTCCACCAGCGGGTCCACCTTCAGCATATAGGCGTGGTATTTTTTCGCCACCTCACGAGCCTTCTCCACCAGCTTCCGCAGCGTTTCCTCGTCATGCGGGTCGCACACCGGCCCACGAGGCGCATACAGGAAGGCCGTGCGCATCATGGGGATCTTTTTGATGAGGATCTGCATGGCACCGGTCACTTTTCCGGAATCGTCGGTCACGGTGATCCGCTCACAGCCCCAGCCTTCTTTTACTTTGATCCAATCCTCCGACTGCATAAAACTGGCATAGGGACTTGCAGAAACAAAGGCTTCATAATTTGACATTTCCATTTCCATTTCTATCCTCCTACTCCGGCACCGTCAGCCGGCCCGGGCTTTTCTGAGAGCAATCGTTTTTCTGTCTCTTCGCACGAAAAGTCAGACCATTAGCAGTATATCACACCCCCGCCCAAAAAGCAACCAGCAGCGGCGGCAGCGTGACGCTGCACCCGGGTCTGGGGGAGTTCCCCCAGCCCCCCCTTCCGGGGACTTGAACTTTACGAAAAAGCGGCATCCTCCGAAAGCCAAAACCACAAGAACAACCTCAAATGCAAGATTATTATTCACTATTCATTATTCATTAAGCCGCCATCGGCGGCGTTTCTCCCCCGGACCCCCTTCCGGGGCTTACAGCCGGAGAAGACGCTAAAAGTCTTGCAAAGGAGGGCAAGTTTTCGTCCACCTTTTTCAAAAGGTGGCAGAGTCCAGAGACAGCGTCTCTGGGCGCGCTCCGCAGAGCGCGAAACCCCCGCCT